>CAJYHD010000134.1 GCA_913773715.1 uncultured Sphingobium sp. | reverse complement strand
AGCGACACGGGCGCGTTCGAGATGGCGATGTGGACGATGCTCGGCGCGATGCCGATGCGGTGCGTATCGGGCAGGTTCAGCAGCTCGCGCATCAGGTCGATGCAATAGGCGAGGCGGGTCTTGCCGATCTTCGCGCGGTGCGAGCGGCCGAGCGAGTCGGCGCTCAGCTTGTCGGCGCTCCAGCCCGGGGGCTTGGCGCAGGGACCGGAAGAGAAATAGGGGCGAGCCGGACGGGTGGCGGGCTTTTGCGCAGGCGCAATGGTGGCGTCAACGGCAGTCAGGTCAGTCATGTATGCGTCTCCTTGCAGAGAGCACGCGCGGCGTTGGGACCGCGTGGCCCGTCGGCCGCCCTAAAGATCGCAGGCAAAGAGTCAAGTCGAATGTCTGAAGGGATGAGCCGAGCGCGTCGTTCATGCCAAAGCCAGCGTGGCGTGGTAGATGACGGTCATAATGAGCGGGTTAGGGGAAAAGGGCCAGTGACGGGCCGGGGCCGGTGGGCCGCATTTTTGATGATGATGATCGCGACGCTCGGCGGCTGCGGCGGCGAGCTCGTGCCGCGCGGTCGGGTGGAGAAAGCGTCGCGTCCGGCGAAGAAGCCGCGCGCCGTCGCTGCCGCGAAGCTGCCGGTCGATATCCGCCAGTGCCTGGGCAAGTTGCAGTCTTTGTCGATCTCCTACACCCCACTGCCCGACAAATATTACGGCGGCGGGTGTAGCGCGGCGGGCGCGGTCAAGCTGCTCGACATCGGCGTGCCGACGGCGAATCTCGGCGCGATGACCTGCGACCTCGCGTCCAACTTCGCATCCTGGGCGCGCTATGCGGTGCAACCTGCGGCACGGCTCTATTTCGGGGTCGAATTGCAGAAGATCGAGACGTTCGGCACCTATAATTGCCGCCCGATCGCGGGCAGCGGCAAGCTGTCCGAACATGCCCATGCCAATGCGGTCGATGTGTCGGCCTTCGTGCTATCGGACGGGCGACGGATCACGATCCAGAAGGACTGGAACAGCAGCGACAATCAGACGCGCCAGTTCCTCCAGATCATTCGCACCAGCGCCTGCAAGCGCTTCCGCACGGTGCTCAGCCCCGATTACAATGCTGCGCATCACGATCATTTCCATTTCGATATGGGAGGCCGCGGCGGCTTTTGCCGCTGACGCCTGTCGCCGCAAAGCGTCTTGGCAATGTCATCGCCGATGACTAGTTGGTCGGGATGACAAAACAAGAGATTGAAGAACCCAAGTTCCGTCCCGCCCGCGAAGAGGCCGACGACGCCCGCAAAGCCGCAGGCACCCCGCAGACGCAAAGCGCGGCCTACCGCCTCGCCTATCAGGATACCGAATTCCTGCTGCGTGACGATCTGCGCCCGGTGCGGTTCCAGCTGGAATTGCTGAAGCCGCAGTTGCTGATGGACGAAGCGCGGATCGATTCGACCTTCGTCTTCTATGGCTCAGCGCGCATCCCCGAACCCGATCAGGTCCAGGCGCGGATCGACGCGGCGCAGACGCCCGAACAGAAGCGCATCGCCGAAAATCTCGGCAAGAAGGCCGTCTATTATGAGGAAGCGCGCAAGCTGGCCCGGATCGCGGCGCAATATCCAGTGAACGAGGCGGGATGCCGCCACTTCGTCGTCTGTTCCGGTGGTGGCCCCTCTATCATGGAGGCGGCGAACCGGGGTGCAGTCGATGTCGGCCAGACCACTATCGGCATGAACATCGTCCTGCCGCACGAACAGGCACCCAATATCTATGTCACGCCAGAGCTAAGCTTCCAGTTTCACTATTTCGCCCTGCGCAAGATGCACTTCCTGCTGCGGGCGCGGGCGCTGGCGGTGTTTCCCGGCGGTTTCGGCACGTTCGACGAGATGTTCGAGTTGCTGACGCTGATCCAGACCGGCAAGATGAAGCCGATCCCGATCCTCCTGTACGGCAAGGAATTCTGGACGCGGGTCGTCGATTTCGAGGCGCTGGCCGACGAAGGCGTCATCTCGCACGTGGACCTGAAGCTCATCACCTGGGTCGAGACGGCGCAGGAGGGATGGGACGCGGTCCAGGCCTTCTACAAGGATGCCAATACGCCGGGCTGCTGAGAGCGTCGCGCCGCTTAACTTCGCATTTTTCCCGCATTTTGTGACAGGATGTTGCGCAAATAGGAAATTATCTGTTGTTTATGCGACGCAGACCGGACGCTGGAAAGAGCCTTCTCCCGCTGCCCGATTTCGTGCGAATAGGACAGGTGTTCAGCGGCCCTACAGCCGTCATCGGCTAGCGCCGACCTGAAGGAGTAAAGCGATGGCGGCTAAGTTGCAGTGGATGACGGGTGCAGTGGTAAGCTCGGCGTTGCTGGTCGGCAGCGTCGGTACCGCGCAGGCGCGTCCGCGCTGGGACCGCTGGGACCGCTGGGATCATGGCCGTTATCGCGATCGTGGCGGCTTCGGCTTTGGCGATGCGCTTGGCGTGGCCGCTCTGGTGGGCGCGGCGGCGATCGTCGCGGCGTCCGTGTCAAAGGATCGCAAGGCAGCGCGCGGTTACGAGGATCGAGACGCACCGCCTCCGCAGGACGGCACCGACTATGGCGCCGATGTCCGTTCCGGCGAGCACGCCCAAGATGCCGACTTTTCCGATGTCGCAGGATCGGCAGCGCATGACGATCGCCTGACCGATGCCTGTGCCATGGCCGCACGCGACGAGGCCGAAGGGCGCGAGGGTGGCTTTGCCGAAATCCGGCACATCGATGCGCCGATCGCGACGCGGGACGGCTATAACATCGATGGCGAAGTAGAGACGCGCACCTCCTACAGCGCGACCGAAGGCAGCACGCGCCGCTTCACCTGCGCGATGAAGGATGGGCGGGTGGCGGAAGTCTATCTCGCGCGCGACGTGGCGAGCCGCTGAAGCCTACTTGGCAGCCGACGGTGGCTCGGATAGGCCGCTGCCATGTCCGCCCTGCCCTCCTCGCGCCGGAACGCGGCGATCGCCTTCATCCTGGTGACCGCGCTGCTCGACGTCATGTCGATGGGCATCGTCATTCCGGTATTGCCGCAGTTGATCGAGAGCCTGTCGGGATCGATCGCGGCGGCAGGCCTCTGGAACGGGCTGTTCGTGGCATTGTGGGCGGGAATGCAGTTCCTCTGCTCGCCGGTGATCGGGTCGCTATCCGATCGCTTCGGGCGCAGGCCGGTAATCCTGGTGTCCGTGTGCGGGCTGGCGCTAGACTATGTGCTGATGGCGCTTGCGCCCAATCTCTGGTGGCTGGCGCTCGGGCGCATCTTGGCTGGCGTCACGTCGTCCAGCTTCACCTCCGTCTTCGCTTACATGGCCGACATCACCCCGCCCGAAGATCGCGCACGTGGCTATGGCCTGATCGGTGCGGCGTTCAGCGCAGGCTTTGTCGCCGGACCGCTGGTCGGCGGGATGCTGGGGGAAGTGTCGCTGCGTGCGCCCTTCTGGGCGGCGGCGGCGCTGTCGGGGCTGGCCTTCCTCTACGGCCTGCTGATCCTGCCGGAATCGTTGCCGGTCGAGAAACGCATGGCGTTCCGCTGGCGGCGGGCCAATCCGTTCGGCGCGCTCAAGCTGTTGCGATCGCATCCCGAGCTGTCGGGCCTCGCGATCGTTAACTTCCTGCTCTACTTCGCGCATCACCTCTTTTCGGCGGTGTTCGTCCTCTATGCGGGCGAGCGCTATGGCTGGGGGGCGTGGCAGGTCGGCACGCTGCTGGCGATGGTCGGGCTGCTAGACATGATCGTGCAGGGGGTGCTGGTGGGACCGGTGGTCAAGCGATTGGGCGACCGGACGACGATGGTCGTGGGCCTGAGTTTCGGTGCGGTGGGCGTTGCGGCGATGGGGCTGGCGCCGACCGGCTGGCTGTTCGTCGCGGCGATGTTCCCCAACGCGCTCTGGGGCCTTGCCATGCCGACGATTCAGTCGCTGATGACGCGGCGGGTATCAGAGAGTGAACAGGGTCAGTTGCAGGGCGCGAACAACAGCGTCGGGTCGATCGCGGGCATCGCGTCGCCCTTGTTCTTTGGCGCGGTCTATTCCGCTTCCGTCGGCGGCGCGCCCTTCTTCCCCTTCATCGGCACGGCGTTCCTGATGGCAGCGGCGGTGCTGGCAGGCGCGGCGGTGATCGGCGCAATGGCGGGGGCGCACGACGACGCTCCGGCACCGCACGGCTGAGTGGGCAAACTGGACATATCCGGGCCAGCCCTTTAACGGCCCCCCATCCCATTCTCCATACCGACAAGAAGGCGATTCGATGACGCTGCCCCTTCAGGATTCCATCCTCATCGTGGATTTCGGCAGCCAAGTGACTCAGCTCATCGCCCGGCGCGTGCGCGAAGCGGGCGTCTATTCCGAAATCGCGCCCTTCAACAGCGCCGCCGAAGCGTTCGAGCGGCTGAAGCCCAAGGGCATCATCCTGTCGGGCGGCCCGTCTTCGGTCATGTGGGAGGACAGCCCGCGCGCGCCGCAGAATTTCTTTGACGCAGGGATCCCGATCCTCGGCATCTGCTACGGCCAGCAGACGATGATGCAGCAGCTGGGCGGCAATGTCGAAGGCGGCGAAAGCGGCGAATTCGGCCGCGCCTTCATCGAGGTGAAGAAGGGCTGCGCGCTGTTCGACGGCCTGTGGAGCGAGGGCGAGCGCCATCAGGTGTG
>CAJYHD010000133.1 GCA_913773715.1 uncultured Sphingobium sp. | reverse complement strand
ATGATCGCGGATATGCGGACGATCGAAAAATAACGACTATAATGATAGCCGATCGCAAAAAGGCAGAAGAACGTCAGGACGTTCCAGAAGAACTTGACCCCGTCCACCGGGTAGGCGGTGTAAAGGACGGATCCGAACAGCGAGATCAGGAACGGAAGCCAGAGCGCGAGGGGAACCGCAGCGTCGGATTGCATCGCACGATTGGAAAACAGCGTGAAGCCGAGGAGGCAGAACGCGATGAACACGAATGCGAAGTTGAACAGGATGCCAAGCGTGAAGTTGGCGGAGCCCATCGAAATGGTGGTGTCCATCAGCACGCGATCCAGCCCGAAGCGGATCGTCAGCAATAGGAAGACAATACCGGAAAAGGGTGCGGCCATCCAACCGTTGCCACCCTTTGGCGAAGGTGTCCGCCCGCTTTGCCGCGCGCCGGGATGACCGATGCCGGTCAGGGGCGGAGCAGGGAAGGTCATCGCGTCACCCGCGCAGGGCGAAGCGCCGTGTCGAAGGTCGGTCCCATGGCATCGGCGAACGCGATCGTGACATGGCCGTGATCCGCAAACACGCTGTTCCCGCCCTGAATGAACTGGCAACTGTCCTGGCGGCAGATGAATTTCCGCACGTCGATCAGTGAGAGCTTTCCTTGCTGGGACAGGGCGTTCTCCGTGTTGAGGACATTGGCGAAATCCTCATCAAATGCGGCAGTGCTCACGCCGATCGGATGCCGAGGTCTACCGTGAAAGGCGAGATCGCGAGATACCACGCTTGGTAGCTCATATTCGGGATTGGGAATAGCCGTGACGGCATAGACGGTCTTGCCCGCGGCCCGAAGGGCATCGACGGTTTCGGCAAAGCGGCGGGCCGCAGGCAGGAAACGTCGGTTCGCCGATTTGGCGCCACCCTCGCTAGCGCCAGCCTCCTTACGATACTGTGGCCAGTTTTGGGCCAGGATCACGATCTTGGCCGGAAGCTTTGCTATCTGGCGGAAGTTTTCGTTCTGGATCCGCGCGCAATCCGCGTCCTGCCCGCCGCGCACCGTCGGCGCGCAGCCATAGGCGTTGACCAGCACGGCCGAACGGCCATGCAAGGCGCGCTTCAACGCTGGCACGTACATCTGGGCGTGGCTGTCGCCCCACAGGATGACATCCGCCTTGCGAGGATCGCGTGAGGGAAGGTCTATGCCGCAGGCATAATAGGAGCCCAACGGGACGAAGGAGGACGGGCCACACCGCCAGCTGTCGTCCTGATCGGCGTTCAGCGCGACGATCGATGGCGAAAAGCGCTGCGGAAAGCCGCCGCTGAGGATAAGCGCCAAGCTGAGCAAGGCCATGACGGCACCGGCGACGGCCGACCATCCCCAGATCTTCGACCGCGAACTCACATGGCGGAACGGGCGTTCGACATAACGCCAGGACAGATAGGCCGCAGCGACCGATGCCACGACCGCCAAGGTCGCCAGCGCAGGGGTGATGGGGTCGATATGCACATAGCGGACAAAGGCCAGGATGGGCCAATGCCACAGGTATAGCGAATAGGAGATCAGCCCGATGAACCGCAGCGGCGCCGACCCCAGAATTGGCGACAGGCCGTGCTCGCCCTTTTGTCCCGCCCAGATGATTAATGCGGACCCCAGCACCGGCGGAATCGCGCTGACGCCTGGAAAGGGTGTCGCTGCGCTATAGGTCAGGACCGAAAACACGATCATGGCGACGCCCGCGGCGGCCGCGACAGCGCCGACCATGCGGTGGCGCACACCCGGTATCAACCCCGTCGCCAGCAGCGACCCCGTCAGCAATTCCCAGGCGCGCGACGGCATGAGGTAGAAGGCCATCACCCCCTTCATATTGCCGACGAGAAACTGGGCTGCCCAGAAGGACACCGCCATCATCGCCACAATGGCGACCGGCAAAATCCGGCGCCGCCAGCGCCCCAGCACGAGGATGCACAGGGGAAAGAAGATATAGAACTGCTCTTCGACACCCAGCGACCAGGTGTGGAGCAGGGGCCATGTCTCGGTAACGGTCGCGAAATAGCCCGATTGACGCCAGAAATAGACATTGGAGCCAAACAGAAGGGCCGAGCCCATGCTTTTGCCGAAGGCCAACAGGTCGCCGGGCAGCAGGATGAAGAAGGCCGCGATGGCCGACGTCACCATCATCGCCGTGAGCGCAGGCAAAATGCGGCGGAGGCGTCGTTCATAGAAGCGGGTGATCGACGAGTCCTGAAGCAGTCCCGTCGTGATGAGGAAGCCCGATATGACGAAGAACACGTCGACGCCGACGAAGCCACCGAGGAAAATCTCGACCCCGGCATGGAAGAGAACGACCGGCACGACCGCCAGCGCGCGGAGACCATCAATGTCGGCGCGATAGGCGATCTTGCTGGGCTGAAGCGTCTCGGCAGGCAGATCGTCCGCAGCGGCCGAGCGCTGGTTGCTGCCCTCCGGCATCGACGGCCGAACAAAGGGATCGGCGATGCCGCCGGCGTGAGAGGTGACAGGCATCATGATCGGCCGCCCATCTTACGCCCGTGGCGGCGCGGTGTGCGCCTGCGCTGCATCATACGCGCCGTCCGATCGCGCGGTGTCAAAGCCCATGATTATGCCAGCCCCCTTTGATCGGTTGGCTTAGATGGGCGGTTTGTACCACGCAACGCGGATGGCGTGGCGCAAGGGCGAGGGGCGGTTCATGCCGGATCACACGTCTTCCGGGACCTTCGTCAAAGAAAAGCGCTGCGCGATCCGGTGTTCGAAATTTTCAGGCGGAAAGGAAAATGGCGCATTATCAAGGCGTAATATGCGTCTTCGGTAAAATGCCCGGGCGCCATCCCGACCGGGTCGCTTCGCCGGTCAGGATGGACATGGCTCCGTGGAACGAAATGACGCCGCGCGAGTTGTGCGTCTTTGGGACGGGTCTGTCACATTCAATGCAAATCGACCGTCGTCCTTTGCGCCTTGGACGAACGTAACGCAGATCAACGGTCGTCGATCGCTACGTCAACCTGCGTTCGATACACCCTGCGCCTTGGGCAGCTCTGCAATGTCGGAGGATTCGGCCCATAGATTGATCCCGCCATCCTGTGCCGCCTGATCGATGGCGGCGAGTTCCTCGGCTGCGAAGTCCAGCCGCGCGACGGCATCCAGGGAATCGTCCAGTTGCTCCACTGTCCGCGCACCGATCAACGCAGAGGTGACGCGGGGATCGCGCAAGACCCAGGCAATCGCCATCTGCGCCAGGGTCTGTCCGCGTGCCTGGGCAATCTCGTTCAGCCGCCCGATCGCCGTCAGATTTTGCTTGGTCAGCAGCGACTGCGACAGAGATCCGCCCCGGCTGGCCCGTGCTTCCTGCGGCACCCCGTTCAGATATTTGCTGGTTAGCATACCCTGGGCCAGCGGCGAAAAGGCGATGCATCCCGTGCCCAGGTCCTCCAATGTTGCGAGGAGATCGCGCTCGATCCAGCGGTTGAGGATCGAATAGCTCGGCTGATGGATGAACAGAGGCACCTTTTCCGCGGCCAGGATCGCCGCTGCGCGCCGGGTCAGCCCCGCGTCATAGGAGGAAATGCCGACGTAAAGCGCCTTGCCCTGTCGGTGCAGCTGGACCAGCGCGCCCATCGTCTCCTCCAGCGGCGTTTCCGGATCGACGCGGTGCGAATAGAAGATATCGACATAATCGACATCCATCCGCTTCAGGCTCTGGTCGCAGCTCGCGATGAGATATTTCCTGGACGATCCGATATCGCCATAGGGCCCCGGCCACATGTCCCAGCCCGCCTTGGTCGACAGGATCAGCTCGTCGCGGTGGCCAGCGAAGTCGGTCGCCATCACCCGCCCGAAATTTTCCTCGGCCGAGCCATAGGGCGGGCCGTAATTGTTCGCGAGGTCGAAATGGGTGACGCCCCGGTCGAAGGCGCGGCGCAGGATCGCCCGGCCCGTCTCGAACACATCGGACCCACCGAAATTCTGCCACAGCCCCAGGCTGATCGCGGGCAGCTTCAGTCCGCTTCGCCCCGTGCGGCGATAGGGCATCCGGCCGTCATAGCGCGCCGGGTCGGCCGTGTAGGGATCGGGGAAAGCCATGACAACATCCTCTATAGTCGATGCGCGGCCCCAGCGCCGGGCGGGCGTCGCCGTCAATCACCTGGCTCAGGCCAGCACCTCGTTCAGCCTTGCCAGCCGATCGGCGGGGCTGTCGAGCCGTTCCTTCAGCAGATAGCGGCCGTCCTTCTGCTCCATCCCCTCGATCGCGCCAAGGGTGGAGTCGCGGCCATGCGGCGTCAGCGCGATGGCGGCAGGCCCCGCATCGATCCGCGCGATCCCCATGGCGCGCATTCGTTCCCGCAAGCGCGCAAGGGTCAGCAGCGTGGCGACGTCTTCGGGCAATTCGCCGAACCGATCCTCCAGTTCCGCCTCGAACGCATCGATCGCGGCATCGTCGCGCAGTCGTCCCAGCCGGGCATAGAGCGAGATGCGCAGGTCTTCGTCGGGAATCCAGGCTTCGGGCAGGCGCCCCTCGACACCGATGCGCAGCTCGGGCGTCCAGCGCTCGACCATTTCGCCCCGCGCGGTGCGTAGCGCGTCTTCCAGCAATTGCTGGTACAGTTCTACCCCGATCAAACGCATGTGCCCGGCCTGGGTATCGCCCAGCAGGTCGCCCGCGCCGCGCATGTCCAGATCGCGCGCGCTGATCGCGAACCCCGCACCCAGCCGGTCAAATGCCTCCAGCGTGCGCAGCCGTTTCAGGGTGCGCGGCGCGATGGCGTCCTCGCCCTTGGCGAACAGCAGCACCTGTCCACGCCGATGTCCGCGCCCGACGCGTCCGCGCAACTGGTGAAGCTGCGCCAGGCCGAAGCGGTCGGCGTGGACGATCGCCATGGTGTTGGCGCGCGGCACGTCGAGCCCCGCCTCGATGATGTTGGTCGCCAGAAGGACATCGCCCTCGCCCCGGCCGAAGCGGACCATGACGTCGTCGATCTCGGCGGCGGGCAGCTTGCCATGCGCCTGCATCACCTCCAGTTCGGGTACGATCCGGGCGAGCTTTTCAGCTAGCGGCGCCATGTCGGCGATGCGCGGGACGACGACGAAGCTCTGCCCCCCGCGCGACCGCTCGCGCAGCAGGGCGGTACGCAGCGTTTCAGGTGAGAAGGTGGACACGGCGGTGCGGATCGGCTGGCGCCGGGCGGGCGGGGTGGCGATGATCGACAATTGGCGCAAGCCCACCAGCGCGGCCTGCAGCGTGCGCGGGATGGGCGTGGCGGACAGGGTCAGGACATGGCCCGACGACAGCGCCTGAAGCCGGGCCTTGTCGGCGGCACCGAAACGCTGTTCCTCG
>CAJYHD010000132.1 GCA_913773715.1 uncultured Sphingobium sp. | reverse complement strand
AGGCGGAGAGAGGCGGGACAGCCGAAGTAACGTCGACTGTGCGTACGTTCGGAAAATCAATGCCTGGGGATCAACTCGTCCAGGTTGGCAAGCTCGTATTGACCTCGTCCACCATCAGGGAGTGCGGAGTAACCTCGCCCTGACGCCTCATCGGCTAGCCCGTCGGGGAGGAAGCCATGACACAGAGCCTGATAGATGTTGGCGTGATCTTGCTGCGCACCAGGAACGCCATCGCCCCCAAAGTCGAACTCCTCGGCGATGTAATTCGTGCCGCTCGGCCAAGCCAGCGTCGGCGCTGTCGTTGAACAGAGTGCCACATAGGTATCTGGTCGATTATCCTGCCAAACGATCTGTTTTTCATCTGCCGCTGTGCCGGCTGGGTCGGCGACTGTTCCGACGTGCAAGGTGGCCTGCACTAGCCGCCAATCAGGGCCTTGGTGAAGGACGGTGCTATCCAGGACTTTCCAGTACATGCAGCTATCCAGGTGATAGCAGCCGCTGATCAACTGCCCTACGCCGGGCGTGGCAGATGGGCTCTGCTCGGTCTGATCTGCAGGAAGGGGCGGGGCTCTAACCGGTGCTGCTTCATCAGCGGCGTCGATGAGCGCAGGAGGTGCGGCAGTCGTAGCCGGTGCATCCTGCGTGTGATCGCTGTCGTTCGTAGAGGCAAACATAAGGCCGGCCCCAAGAACGAGAGCGACGATAGCAAGGAGGAAGATGCCCAGCGCTTTGGTTGCCTTTCTCACGCTCGGCCAGAACGTGGGGTCATTCCAAAATGGTAGTCGAGCAACGGTGTGTTTGCCGCGCGGACAGCCGGGACCGGCGCTTCGCCGGCGTCTGGCACTATCCGCAGTCGAGCCAAGCTGTTCGTCTAAGTCGACGAACTCAGCGTACTCAACGGCATCGTGAGACGGACGGCTGGTTCCGGTGCGAACCAGGTTGTGGTTGTGATCCATACTACCCCCAAGGCGTTCAGTCGTGCAGTGCCACGAGCCAGGCTACTGCGACGTCTTGGCCTACTTGCCCAACTCGGCATTGATCTCGCGCTCCGCTTCAGCAGCAGCGGCCGACGCTTTTGCTGCCGCATCCCCCGCCTCCTCGGCAGCTCGTTCACCAGCATCGCGGGCGGCATCTGCCCGAGTATTGGTACGCTCTGGATCAGAACGGCTCTCCGGCTGCGCTGGTGATGGTAGCTCCGGTCGGTTGCGTAGTTCGGCGATGGGCTTGCCGTTGAAGCGAAGATCATCGGCCAGTGAGCCTTGGTCCAGTGTGACCGTGAACGCACTCGATTTCGGATCGTTGACGGGTTTCGCGAATTCGATTGACCAACGCAGCTTAGGCACTTGCAAGATTTGCTGCCCCTGCTGCGAGTTGCTCTCGTCGATCTGCAGGGTGCCGGTGCAAAGAACACGTTCAGTGGGCAGCTTGTCGCCATCATGACCCGCAGCCACGCTGACATCGTGAAACGATGCGCGGGCCCGCTCGAACTCGGCGCTGATCTCGCGAGGATCGATCAGCAAGATCGCCGTGCCTGCCTGCTTGTAAAAACCCTTCTGGAAAATGCTTTTGACTTCGTTGCTGACGACGTTCTGCACGTCCTCGCGAAGACAAGCTTGGTGGGCCAGCGATGGTGTATTGTCGGCCGTCTGATTGGCGCTTGGACCATTGCAGCCGGTCATGACGATGATGGGGATGGTGCAGGTGAGCAGGCGTGAGCAAAGCTTCATGGATGAGCTTCCTTGATCAGATGAGTTGGTGATGTGCGCTGGCGCATCGACGCGCGCCCCGGTCAGAGCGTACACACGCGGTAGGCAGTGCCGTCGATCGTAACGTGGCCACGACCATCAGTGTCGAACTCATGCACGCGGTCAGGCACGGATTTGCCGCGCCCGACTTCGCTATCGACCACAGCTTTGTTGCGGGTCACAAGACTGCCGTCATTGCGATCGTACCAGAAAGCGCCGACCGTGCCCGAGTTGGTGGTGGCGTGGTACTCGGCGAAGAAGTCGTAGACCTCTGCGCCGGCGACCTGATCGCCACCGAACTTGAGCAGTGTGTCGCCATTGGCGTTGTTGCAGAAATCACCGGACTTGCCGCTGCCGCTGGCAAGAGTGAGCCCGGAGGTATCCGCACGGCCAGTGACCGCTTGCGACCATGCTGCCAGCATCTGTTCGGCGTTCATCGACTGCTCGGCTGGCGATTGCCCCGCTGCTGCCGTTTCATCCAGGCCAGAATCGCCCGAGCTCCTGTGATCAGCCCAAGCTATCGCCAGGAAGAACAGCACGAGCAAACCAAGCGCAATGACGCCGATGCGACCTACCACCGTCAGGATCGTTCCGACGGTCTCGTGCCAGAACGCTCGGTTTTGCCATGGCGAGGAAGCACTCTCTGGTTCTGGCGGTGGCGGTTGGCGTGAAGGTCCTGGCCTCTGGTGAGGCAATCTCACTGGCTCGTGCACGGGACGCTCTTCTGGAACTTCGTCCCACTCGGCATCGATAATGTCGTCGCCGCTCATGGCTGCGCACCCAGCGGGGTAGTTAGCGGCTCGGTGTTGGGCCCTCTGTTCGGCTGGCTACCTTCTCCCCCTCCTGCATTCAGCTGCTTTCCGTCCACATAGATGTGGCTCATCAGCTCGTTGATCTGCGCGGATGTGAACGTGCTTGCGGGCGCATAGGGGAACGAAGCAACCTCCCACTTGGAGCGACCGCCCGCCACAGTGAAGCGCAGGTCGAGGTCACGGATCGAACGCTCGATGCTACCGCTGAAGTCACCGGTGCTGATGTTGTAGCGGCAGACGATCTCCTGGTCGTTTGCCGACACCAGCCGACCCGCTTGTAGGCGCGCACCCGTGCCAACCTTGAACTTGAGCAGCGCGGGCTTCGCGAGCGTGTCAAGCCAAGAGTTGTAGGCAGGAAACAGGTCGTCGCTCACTTCCCATGACGAACCGCACGATCGTGCCGCATCAATCTTCATCTCCAGTTCGCGCGGTGATGGTGCTGAGGCCAGTTGCGGGGCGCCGCCAGGCTGACGCTCGCGCTCCGCTTTCCACGCGGCTAGCCACCCTGAGACGGCGCTTTTCGCACCAGTGTCCTCGAAGGAAACCACATGCCACTCGCCGTTGTCCCAAGCGAGTTGGACAATAACCCCGCCACTCCACGCTGGATCATTGTTGAAGTGGGCTGCATCTTGTGGCGCAAGCGTCATCGAGAAAGCCATGGTGCAGCGGCCCTGATCGCTCCCGCCCTCCCAACCGCCGAAAGACCATTCGGTGACGGCGGCCCGGCTTATAATCTCCTGCGCAAGCGCATTGTCCTTCTCGGCCGAGATGCGCTCACCACCAGGACCAAACACGTGGTACCCCATCATCCATGCGGCGTAGTTGATGGCGACCTGCTGATCGAGGCAGGCGTTCTTGACTGGCGTAGGCCGAGCCGGCGCGGTGCCGATGATACTGCGCATCATCGTACCATGATCCTGAGCGTTGGCTGGACCCACCGTGAGGCCAGCGACCACCAACATGCAGAGGTACAAGCCTACACGAGTGCGGCTAGGTCCGAAGACGCGAGAGGAGCGGCCGTCACGCCGAGCATGTTTGCAGACAGCTTCGCCTTCGTTCGTCCAATGTAGATGATAGATCCCTGACACGTTTTTCCTTTCCCATCTGCCGCTACGTAGCAGTTCGAGTTGCCCGATTGTAGAGTATATTCCGTGGTGAAATACACGTCACGGGCAGCACGATTAGTGCGATGCAGCTGCGTGGTGTTCTGGCTCGAAATGTGCGGAGGCTGCGAGAAAAGCACGGCCTGTCACAGGAGGCGCTTGCCGACAGCGCAAACATCGATCGCACCTATGTCAGCTCGATTGAACGCGAACGTTACTCGACATCCATCGATCTGCTGGAACGATTGGCCATCGCGCTGAAGGTGAGTCCTGCGGACTTATTAACGCTCGAGCCGCCGCAAGCTGACTAGATGTCGTTTCCCGTCATGATGGTGAGCACGCGGCTGGTGACGGCTTCGTCGCTGGGGTCAGGTGAGCCGAACTCCAGGTTCAAGTCGTATGCATCGATTTTCCAGAAGTAGGTCTCAGCGGCCAGGGTAATCTTGCCGAAGTCGTGCTCGCCCCATGGATCGTTGCGGTGATCGAAGGCGTCGAACACTCGCACAGCCCTGATCAGCGCATCGATTTCGGCTGGCGGCAGAGCCGCAACAACGCGGGTCATCATCACGCGACCTCCTACACCGGTTCGCCTCAGGCGATCGTTCAAGGCTCTGATCTTGTCCGTCTTTCGCGAACGCACGTCTTCATCGTGGCAATCCATGCCAACTTTCCTTTCTTCTGCCGGTGGTGAATGGTTGCTCGGCGCTAGCCGAGAGGCTCCAGCGCCAAGCGCAGGATGCTCGAGGCGGGGATGACGTTGACGCCTTTGCGCAAGCCGATGCTGTCCTTGCGAATGTAGCGGCGCGTGCCAGAGTCGAAGAGATGGAGGGTGGTTGCCGTGCAGGCAGATACGACCGTGAAGTGGTCGAGACCCGCCGCGCCAATCAGCCGGATCATCACCGGCTTACCAGCCGTCAGGCTCGCTTCGATCCAGTTGAAGGCCTGATCGACAACCCACTTGGCATAAGCCGGCCGTTCAACGCTGACGATGAAGGCATCACTGCTCACCAAGGCGGCAACATGCCTCGCAATCGCCAACTGCCGGCGTTGCTCGACACCCCAAGTGAGCGCCTCGTGCAAAGCACCCTTGCGAGCCAAGCGTTCGGTCAATGCGATGTAGACCTTGCTGCTCTCGGCCGACGAAAGCGGCGCATCATGTGCCGCAAGCAGTAAACGGGAAGCGTTTATGGCAGCGTAGACGGCACAAAGGCAGTCGAGTTCGCCCTGACGAAGGGGATCGATCCGTCGGCGAGCAGCAAAGTCGCCATTGCCGCGGTGAACGGTCGGATGGCCGGCAAGCTGGGCGAGAACATGACCGCCGTCGAGCCTATCGCCTCTCACCGCTGTCACAGCAGGTCCACCAGCCGCTTCTGGACGGCGCGATCACCCTCAATATAGCCTTCCGTGGTCGCAAGATTGCGATGGCCGGCAAGCTCCTGCACATCGCGCAAGCTGCCGCCCACCTTGGCCAAGGCGCGAGCTGTCATCGTGATCATCGTGCGTCGGCCGCTATGAGACGAGCAGCCTTCTAACCCAAGCTCACGGTACTGCAGGGCAAACCAGTTGCTGATTGCGCCGGCTGTCATCGCACCGCCGCGTTCTGACTGACATACAGGTCCCCGAAATGGTCGACCATGCAGCAGATGAAGAGTGCGAAGCGCATCGCGCAATTCACGATGGCAGGGTATCCGTCTGCCCGAGCCCATCTTCGCGATGTTGCTGCCAACGTCGATGCTCTCGGCCACTTTGCCCCGTGCATCGAGGACCATAGACCAATCGAGTCCGGAAATTTCACATGCCCTCAGGCCTGCCTTAAGGCTGAGGCATGCCATCACTCGATTCCGCTCACCTCGCCGCTTGAACGACACGTGCTCGATCAAGGCTGTCTGGGCAGGAGGGGGGACTAGCTTAGCACGCTTTTTCGACCGGTTAGGTGTGGCGCTCATGGCGCAGAGCAGTCAGACACATGCAGCACTCTATAAACAAACCAAATGGGTTAGTCAACAGGCGTTTGTGTTTAAGATATCTGCGTCTAAGGATTGCGGAGCTTCGATAGACAAGGCGGTGATGGATCTGTCGGTTGCCGACGTGGCACTCTCATTAACAACAGTAGCAAGGACTCGCATGGCTGGCTTCTACCGCGGTTGGTTTCGCAGCAAAGGCAATCCAGATTACAGCATTACTGTCGATCTGGCGATCCGATCTGATGGCCTAATCAGCGGTTTATTGGCAATGAATGGTTGGTGGGGCCGTCTCGGTTCGGATGACGTTTGGCCGTTCGTCCTTCAGACCAATGGTGAGATGGACTTTGGGAACGACTCAAACAAGCCGACGCCTCACAATGAACGCTACGCTTACTTCGACATCCACAAAAAGCCAGTCGCCGGCGATCAGACCTACCATCTCGAATGGAATGGCGAACATTACGATTATGTCATCCATGACCTCAAAAATTTTGCCGAGTTCGAGAGGTGGCCAGAGCTAAAGGCCAAAAGAAACCTGTAATTACCCGAACGGCCGCCCACAAAAAAGGTGCTGCTAGAGCGCCGATCTCGTCTCAAAGACATGGATTGAGGCTATAAACTTCTCGGACAGTTGCTTATTGGTAGGCCGGCACACACTCGTGGCAAACCAATGAGTTTGCCACGAGTCTGTGCCCCGGATCAGGGCGCTGGCTTGGCTGCTGTTCATCGATTGGGCGATGCAGTGGCATCGCACGTAGTCCGCTAGGCACCGTCACCCTCACACGACCACGGATGACTATCGGGCGGACATCTCCTATCGTCCGATGAGGCAGCATCGCCAATGTCGGCGAGCACGTTGGACCTGTTGAATTAGATGAACGCCGTAGAGATCGAAGAAGCCGTATCCGACCTGGTTCAGCAGCCGTTCGACGCCGCCGAGTTCCCGTTCCAGTTCATCATGGCATTCGGGGCCAAGAAGGCGACCGTCGATCGCCTGCGCGCGGTCAAGAACGGCACCAATCAGTCGGATGCCGGCGGCGTCCTGCAGCGCAACAACATTCATATCGGCATCGCCCCAGCAGACGAGGTTGGCGCGACGCTAGCAACCCTGCGCTCCAGCCCGAAAACGGCCACCGCCAAAGCCAAGTTCATCCTCGCCACCGATGGCGAGACGGTTGAGGCCGAGGATCTAATCGGCGGTGACGTAATCGCCTGCGCCTATGCCGATCTGCCGCGCCACTTCGCGACTTTTTTGCCGCTAGCGGGCATTTCAACGGTCAAGGAGATCAAGAACAACCCCATCGACGTCAAGGCGACGGGGCGGCTGAACAAGCTCTATGTCGAGCTGCTCAAGGACAATCAGGATTGGGCGACCGAGGAGCGGCGCCACGAGCTGAACCAGTTCATGGCGCGGCTGATCTTCTGCTTCTTCGCCGAGGATACCGGCATCTTCCGCGAGAACCAGTTCACCGCCACCATCACCCAGATGAGCCACGCCGGCCACGGCAGCGGCGCCGAGCAATGGGGCAACATCCACGAGGTGCTGACCGAGGTGTTCCGCGCGATGGACACCCCCGTCACGCACGACGGCAATCTCGACGATCGCCATCGCCGCGCCGCGGGCATTCGGCCCTATGCTGACGTCTTTCCCTATGTGAACGGCGGACTGTTTACTGGCGCGACCGAGTCCCCTCGCTTCAGCCGCACGGCGCGCGCCTACCTTCTGCGCGCGGGCGAGCTGGACTGGAAAGAGATTAACCCGGACATCTTCGGCTCGATGATCCAGGCGGTCGCCGACGATGGCGAGCGCGGCGAGCTGGGCATGCACTATACCAGCGTGCCCAACATTCTGAAGGTGCTGAACCCGCTGTTCCTCGACAGCTTGCGCGAGCAGCTGGAGGCGGCGGGGGACAGCC
>CAJYHD010000131.1 GCA_913773715.1 uncultured Sphingobium sp. | reverse complement strand
AGGATCGCCGGCGTCACCTTCCGGCACGAGCCCGATCCGGCCGAGACCGGCTACGAGGTGGCGGGACATCTGCATCCCGCCGCGAAGCTCAGGATGCGCGGGCGGGCGCTGCGCCGCCGCTGCTTCGCGCTCTCGCCCCGCCGCTGCGTCATGCCGGCGATGGGCGCCTATGCCGGCGGGCTCAATCTTCGCGACGCCACCTTCCGCCCGCTCTTTCGCGAGGGCCTCAGCGCCCATCTCCTCGGCGACGGACGCCTGTTCCGCATCGACCCGCGCCTGCTCCTGCCGGATTGAGCGACAGCGCGATCCGGCGTTCCGCCAAGCCTGTCGACGGCCCTCGACAGGCGTCCAAGGGCCGCATAGGGCGGTTCGGCCCTGCTGTCGGAGCATCGGCGGGGACCCCGGCGCGGCGTGAGGCGCGGCCTTCACCTTTCAGACCGGTTTTTCCCGAACCGGCAAAATTTCGGTCGAGCCTCGCCCGCAGGCCATGCGACGGGTTGCGTCCGCCCCGCTCCTGTGGCATCAGGACGCCGCTTCGGAACGACGCCACGCCCGCAACCGCCTCACCGCGACCGCGACGCGCCCCGGCCGCCGGACCTGCTGCGGTAGCTCAGTGGTAGAGCACTCCATTGGTAATGGAGAGGTCGAGAGTTCAATCCTCTCTCGCAGCACCAGCCCCAAACCCTTGAAAATACTGGAAACCCCTACAGGTTAAGGGTTTGGCGACCTCCTCGGTGGTACACCGGGGGTGGTACACATGGTGTTGGGCATGGCACGTCCCTGGAAGCATCCCAAGACGAGTATCTATTACCTGCGTGTCCGCGTACTGGCCTGCCCCCATCAGGTGGCCCTGTTTCAATCTAATGGATGGTGGGTTTTGCGGCCACGGTTGAGATTGCCGGCGAAGTGGGTTGGGTTTGTGCATCCGGGCAAAGCACGGCGGGCGGTGCTGGCGGCTTGTAGCCGAGCGAGGAGTGCGGGCGCCTGGTGTTGTAGTGCTGACGCCAGCCCTCGATGACGATCCGAGCCTCGGCGAGGCTGTAGAACAGCTCGCCGTTCAGAAGCTCGTCACGAAGCTTGGAGTTGAAGCTCTCGCAGTAGCCGTTCTCCCAAGGACTGCCAGGCTCGATAAATGCCGTTTTCGCGCCGACTGCCACGATCCACTCCCGCACCGCCTTGGCGACGAACTCGGGACCGTTGTCCGAACGAACATGCCCGGGCACGCCGCGTAGGATGAAGAGATCGGATAGCACGTCGATGACGTCGGTGGCTTTGAGTTTCCGGTCGATCCGGATTGCAATGCATTCCCGGGTGAACTGGTCGATCACGTTTAGCATGCGGAACTTCCGACCGTTGTGAGTGCGATCCTCGACGAAGTCGTAGGATCAGACATGATTGGGATACTCCGGTCGAAGCCGGATGCATGATCCGCCATTGAGCCAGAGACGGCCTTTCTTCGGTTGCCTGGCCGGCACCTTCAGCCCCTCCCGACGCCAGATCCGCTCAACGCGTTTGACGTTCACCGCCCAGCCAGCGGTCTCCAGCATGGCCGCGATCCGGCGGTAGCCATAGCGTCCATAGCGGGTGGCGAGCTCGACAATGTCGGCGGTCAGCGCCTCATCGTCAGGGCGGCCCTTCGGAACCTTGCGTTGCGGAGATCGATGCTGCCCCAGAACCCGGTACGCCAACCGCTCCGACACGTCGAACTTCTCGATGACGTGACTGATGCAGCGACGGCGGCGGGCGGGCCTCAGTCGTTTCCCGACGCAGCTTCCCTCAGAATGAGCTTCTCCAACGTCAGATCCGAGACGGCTCGGCGCAGCCGCTCGTTCTCCTTCTCCAAATCCTTCAGGCGCTTCACCTGGTCGGACTTCAGCCCGCCAAACTCCTTGCGCCAGCGATAATACGTGAACGCCGTCACGCTGATGGCCCGGATCGCCTCCGCGACCGGGCGCCCCTGCGACAACAGCACGTCGACCTGCCGCAGCTTCGCGACGATCTCTTCAGGCTTGTGCTTCTTCTGCGGCATCAAAGGCGTCCTCCAAAAGCTCAAAAAGCCTACTTCAGGGAGGGCCACTTTTCAGGGGGCAGGCCAAAGCCAACCAGCATCACGTCAGCGCCTTTTCCATGGCCGCGGGCTCCGGCAAGCTTGGCCTGATCGGCATGCCGCGCAAACTCGGCTCTCGACCGATCAACATTTCAACCGATCGCAGCCGGCGCTTCCTGCTCGTCGCCTACAATGATCCGTCCGCGATCTCCGTGCATCCGATCGCAGCCGACGGCGTCGTCGGCGAGGCGATCGAGCAAAGCACCCAGCCTGCCTGTGGCATCCATGCCCATCAGGTCAGGATGCTGCCCTCGAACCGCACCGCCCTGCTGGTGACGCGCGGGAACGATCCCGCCGGCGGCAAACCTGAGGATCCCGGGGCTCTGAAGACCTTCTCGTTCGATGCCGGCAAGCTTGCTAACAGGCAGTCCGTGGCCCCCGGCAGCGGTTATCGCTTCGGCCCCCCGCCATGCCGATTTCCATCCGACGAAACCGTGGATTTACGTGACGATGGAGCAGGAAAACCAGCTACAGATGTTCACCATCGGAACCGGAGACACGCTCTCGTCCGTGCCTGCCTTCGTCAAGACCACATTGGCCGATCCCGGCCGTGTCCGAGCAGGACAGGTCGCAGGCGCGATCCACGTCTCGGGGGACGGCCGGTTCGTCTATCTGTCGAACCGCGCCGACGGCAAGATCGACAAGGACGGCAAGAAAGTCTTTGCCGGCGGTGAAAACAGTATCGCCGTCTTCGCGATCGATCAGAAGACGGGCGAGCCGAACCTGGTTCAGGCGATCGATACGCGTGGTTTCCATGTGCGCACGTTCACGATCGACGAGACCGATAAGACGCTCGTGGCGGCAAGCGTTCTGCCGATGGATGTCGCCGGCGACGCCACGGTGTCCACGGTTCCGGCGAAACTGACGGCCTTCGCCATTGCCGCGGACGGAAAGCTGACATTCGTCGGAGAGTTAGCTATCGATACCGCGAAGGGCCCGATGTTCTGGTGCGGTTTCACGCCGCTAAAGTGACTGAACACGTTCGAACGCCGTCACCTCAAAGGCGAGCCCGTGCCTATCTCCATTTGGATGCGGGCCGTACGGCAGAGATGCGGGACGGCCTCGAGCCGTTGCTCGTCGGCAGCAAGACGGGTCTACCCGATCGCCGTGCCGATGTCGGTGATGCTCGCAAACGCGCCGGCGTATGCCCTCAGCCTCGCCCGACGAAAGGTGCCTTGGTTGCCATCACCGTTACGAACAGAACGTTCGCCTCCGGCGGCAGCGAGGCCATGTGGAGCACGGTCGTCGCGACATGTTCTACATCCATCACCGCCTCGACCTTGGTCGAGCCGTCCGCCTGCGGGACTCCGGTGGTCATCTTGCGCGCCATCTCTGTCAGCGCGTTGCCGATATCGACCTGGCCGACCGCGATGTCGTATTTGCGCCCGTCGAGCGCCGCCGTCTTGGTCAGACCGGTGATGGCGTGCTTAGTCGC
>CAJYHD010000130.1 GCA_913773715.1 uncultured Sphingobium sp. | reverse complement strand
GTGTCGACACCTGGAGCGGCTGGGTATTCGTCTGCCCGGACGCGGAGACGCCGCCGCTGCTGGAATGGCTGAACCCGGCGCCCGAATATCTCGACATGTTCGAAATCGGCAAGATGCGTTACAAATGGCGGCGTCAGGCGATCCTGCCCGCCAATTGGAAGGTCGCGCTGGAGGCCTTTACCGAGGGCTATCACGTCCAGACGACGCACCGGCAGCTGCTCGCCTTCACCTCCGATTATACCGTCAGCCGCAAGCACGGGTTGCACGGCATGTTCGGCTATGGTCCGGGCCGCCCGCTCGGCCTGCCCTCACCCCGGCTTGGAGATCCTCCGGCCGATCTCGACGTGCGCGAAGCGGTCGTCAGCGTGTTCGAGGAACTCTTGGAAACGCTCGACACGACGATGACCGAGCACACCCTGCGCGCCGCGAAGCGGCTACGCGAAGAGGTGCCCGCCGACGCGGAGCCCATGGACGTCGTACGCGCCTTCATGCGCTTCAACCGGGAGGAGCATGAGGCCGGCGGCGCAGGCTGGCCCGCCAACCTGACGCCCGAAGCGATGGGCAAGGCCGGAACGTCGTGGCATCTCTTCCCGAACATGGTGTTCCTGCACGGTCCCTGCCACCTGCTCGGCTACCGCGCGCGGCCGAACGGCGAGGATCCCGACAGCTGCATCTTCGACGTCTACGCCCTCGAGCGCTATCCGGAAGGCCAGGAACCGCGTCCCGAGCTGTCGGTCCGCCCGGATATTACCAGCGTCGCCGACTGGGGCCTGATCCTGACGCAGGACTTCCAGAACATGGCCGACATTCAGCAGGGCATGAAGAGTCGCGGCTTCAAGGGATCGCGGACCAATCCGAAGCAGGAACTCGCGGTATCGAACTTCCATCGGGCGCTGCACGAGTTTCTGGCATGACGCAGACGCCGGGCAGCGAGGCCTTTGACGTGGAGGTCGACTTCCTGATCGTCGGGTCGGGCGGCGGCTCCTTCGCCGCCGCGCTGGCTGTGAAGGACGCGGGCAAGACGCCGATGGTGTTGGAAAAGACCGACAAGGTCGGTGGATCGACCGCCATGTCGGGGGGCGTGCTATGGATCCCCAACAACCCGCTGCTGAAGCGCGACGGCATCCCGGACAGTTACGAGCGCGGGTTGGAGTATTTGGCCGCGACCGTCGGCGACACCGCCAGCGGCGGCAAGGGCGTAACGCCCGCCCGCACCGATGCCTATCTGCGCACCGGGCCGGAAATGGTCGAATTCCTGGAAGGCAAGGGCGTTCGCTTCCGACGGTTCGACGGTTGGTCCGACTATTACGACGACCGACCCGGTGGCGCGCCGCGCGGCCGTTCGCTGGGCATGACGCTGTTCGACACGCGAAAGCTCGGCGCATGGGAAGGCCGGCTGCGGCGTGGTCCGTTCCCCGTGCCGTTCAAGCGGCGCGAGATGCATCGTGTGTCGCTCGCCAAGCGCACCTGGGAGGGCCGCCTGGCCGCATTGGCGCTGGCGTTCCGGATGATGCGGATGCGGATCACCGGCAAGCATCTGGTCAGCGCCGGCACCGCGATTCAGGCGCAGATGCTGGATGCAGCGCTGCGCAACGATATCGACATCCGCATCAATACCGGTGTCGAGGACTTCATCCTGTCGGACAGCGCCGCCGTCATCGGCGTCGTCGCGACCATGCATGGCGAACGGCGCCGGATCGGCGCGCGCGATGGCGTCCTGCTCAACGTCGGCGGCTTCGCGCGCAACCAGGCGATGCGCGACCGCTATCATCGGACAAGCACGTCGACGACCTGGACCAACGCCAATCCCGGCGACACCGGCGAGATGCTGGAACGCGCGATCGCCCTTGGCGCCGACACCGACAATCTCGACAAGGCGGTGTGGATCCCCGGATCTTTGCCCCCCGGGGCCGAGGTGCCGCTGATGCACCCGCAGGACCTGGCCAAGCCGTATATGATGCTGGTCGACGTGAACGGCGACCGCTTCTGCAACGAAGCGGGCAGCTATATGGAAACCGGTGAGCGGATGCACGATGTCGCCGAGCGCACCGGGCAGCCGAGCTGGGCGATCCTCGATAGCCGCCACCGCAACAATTACGTCTGGGGCAAATATCCCCCCCTGCTAACCCCGCCGAGCTGGTTTGAAAAAGGCTATATGGTCAAGGCCGACAGCCTTGACGAACTCGCCGCCAAGATCGGCGTCGATGCCGCCGGGCTGAAGCGCAGCGCGGAACGGATGACCCGCTTCGCCAAGACCGGGGTCGACGAGGATTTCAACAAGGGCGGCCGCCACTACGATCGCTTCGGCGGCGATGCGTCGGTGAAGCCTAACCCTTGCCTCGGGGCGATCGATCGGCCGCCCTTCTACGCCGTGCGCATGTTTCCCGGCGACGTCGGCACCTATGGCGGCCTCGTGACCGACGAGGACGGCCGCGTCCTGAGACCGGATGGCCGCGCGATCCCGGGTCTCTACGCCACGGGCAATTGCACCGCATCGGTGACGGGTGGCGTCTATCCGGGGGCCGGTGCATCGATTGCGGCATCCTTCATCTTCGGCCTGCGTGCCGCGCGCCGCGCCGTGCGGAGCAACCGTTAGTCTCATTGCCCGCGAGCGCCCCCGGGGTGGGCGCGTTTCTCGACAGGAGCATATCCATGGCCGATCTTCCGCTTTCCGGCATCCGTGTCCTAGACCTCACCCGCGTCCTCGCCGGGCCGCTGACCGCGCAGATGCTGGGCGACCTCGGCGCCGACGTGACCAAGGTCGAGCGGCCCGGCAGCGGCGACGATTCCCGCATCTACGGCGCGCCCTATCTGACCGACGCGGAAGGACGCCCGACGCGCGAGAACGCCTTCTACATCTCCGCCAACCGCAACAAAAAGTCGGTCACGATCAACATCGCGACGCCCGAGGGGCAGGATCTGATCCGACGTCTCGCCACGCAGGCGGACGTGCTGCTGGAGAATTACAAGGTCGGCGATCTCAAGCGATACGGCCTCGACTATGAAAGCCTTAAGGCACTGAACCCACGCCTGATCTATTGCTCGATCACGGGTTACGGGAAGGATGGGCCGTATGCGAAGCGGCCTGGATATGATGCGATCTTTCAGGGCATGGGTGGCCTGATGAGCGTGACCGGTCTGCCCGATGGTGTCGAGGGCGGCGGCCCCATGAAAATCGGACCGTCGATCGCCGACGTGCTGGCATCGCTCAACGCGCTGTCGGCCGTGCTCGGCGCGCTCTACCATCGCGACGCGCAGGGCGGCAGCGGCCAGTCGATCGATATCGCTCTGCTCGATTCGGTCGTCGCCGCCATGTCGCATTATGCGCAGATCCACCTGATTTCCGGCGAGGTGCCGGTTCGGCGCGGCACGCAGGGCAACGGCGGCATGCCGGCGGCGATGTTCCCCACGGCGGATCGGCCGATCATGCTGACCGCGGGCAACGAGACCCAATATGTCCGGCTGTGCCACGCCGTGGAGCGTCCCGAGCTGATCGAGGACGAGCGCTTCCGCACCAACGCCGATCGCGTCCGCAACCGCGATGCGCTGACCGAGGTGTTCAACGCGATCTTCATGACCCGGTCACGCGCGGAATGGCTCGACCGGCTCGACCGGGCGGGCGTGCCGAGCGGCCCGGTCAACGATTTGGGCGAGGTATTCCAGGACGATCACGTCCGCCACCGTGGGCTCCGCGTTGAGGTCGACCATCCCTTGGGCACGGCCCTTGGTCTCATACGTAGCCCGCTGCGCTATTCGGACACACCGATCGAAACCTATGCCCCGCCGCCGATGTTCGGCCAGCATACCGACGAGGTGCTTGAGCAACGGCTTGGAATCGATGCGCACCAACGCGAGCGTCTGCGGGCATCCGGTGTGATTTGACGGCGGGAGCCGAGGGCGGTGGCGACTACCCTACCGCCCCGCCCGAGCCGTGTTCGATCCCTCGCGAGGCGATGGATTGCGACCCCGGCAGAATGGATAGGTTTCGATATCCGCTATTCCTATCACCGCATGGCCCTGCACCCTGAACAGGAGGCGGCCGCATCCGGGTGACGCCTCCCTGCGACACCTGAGGCTCCATGCCACGTACGTAACCCAACGAAAAAGGGCGACGGTCTTCCCGTCGCCCCATCGTTCACGAACGCCGCGGTTTAGAAGCGGACGCCAAGCTCCGCACCAATCTGGCGCGGCTGATTCTGGATGTAATTGCCGCTCGGCGCGGAGTAGATCGGATAGATCTCGTTGGTGACGTTGTTTGCATAGACGGAAAGGCGTGCCGTCGTCGGCCCTAGCTTGATGCCGTCCAGTGTCAGGCGGGCATTGCCCTGGTGACGTTCCAATGGCCAGACGAACTGCGTGACGGCGACGCGACCAGTGCCGAACACCTTGTCTGCAAACGCATAGTCGGCATGCGCATTGAGCGTTACGTCGCCCACCCGCAGCACCGTCCAGTCGATCGAGGTGCTTGCCTGGAGTTCCGGCGTGTTCTGAACCGTGTAGAAGCCCTGCGCAGATGCGGGCAGCGCCGCGTTCGCGGCGAGCAATTCGTTGGGCAGGCGGAACGTGGTATAAGCACCGTTGAAGCTCACCGACAGGTCCCTGGTCGGTCGCATGACGAGTTCCAGTTCGGCGCCGCGCACCCTGGTCGTCCCCGGCGTATTGACCGTGTCGACAATGCTCGGTGCGGTAATCGGCTCCGGCTGGAAATTGAGCTGGCGATTGCGGATGTCGTTCTGAAACAGCGCGACGTTCGCGGTCAGGGCGCGATCGAGAAACTGGCTCTTGATGCCGAATTCATAGGACTTGACCGATTCGAGGCCGAAGGGGCGGAAGTTGGGCGAGCGGACGCTCACCCCCGCGGCCTTATAGCCCGTCGCGTATCGGACGTAGGCGTTGATGTCCTTGGTGAAATCATAGGAGATGGTCGCCATCGGGTCGAACCGGTTGGCACGGAACGGCGTGCCGACATTGTTCACCGGCGCGCCATTGGTCAGCGTGCGCAGAAAGTCCTTCTGGTCGTCCGTATAGCGCAGACCGCCGGTCAGATGCAGATTGCCGTCGGCGAATTCGGGCGACCACGTCACCTGACCATAGCCCGCGATGGTCCGCGATTCAGCGGTGATCCGGGTAATCCCCCCCGTGCCGAGCGCGGCGCTCGCCACCGCCCCTCTCAATTGGAACGGGTTGAGTGCCAGAAAGCTCGTATACGTCGGATTGGTGTAGATGAGCGTAAAGGCGCTGGACCGGGCGTCCAGCACGTCCTCATGGTAATAATAGGCGCCGAACTGATACTGGAGCGTATCGGTCGATCCGATCAGCTGCAGCTCCTGGCTGAAGGCTTTCGAGTGGAGGTCGTTGACGATCGGGGTCGATCCGCTGATCGCATAGACCGGGGTGCTGCCGGCAACATTCAGCGGCTGGTTCGCATAGGCCGGCTGGATGTTGAGCGAGGCGACGGTCGATCCCGCCGGGATCAGGAAGGGACTGTTCACGAAGGCGAATGCGCCACCCAGATTGGACGGCCCCCGGAAGTCGATCAGGCGATATCCAGTGATCGCCTTCAATTGAAGGCGGTCCGTCACCTCATACGAGGCGGTGAAGGCATGCGCATCGGTCGCGGTGCGAAAAACGTCCTGATACAATCCGCTCCACGACGTATCGTTGAACGAGTGAATGTCGGTCTCCGCACTGCCTCGCTGGGGCGGGATAAACTGCGGATAAGCGGCCGGCGCACGCGCACCGGGATTGGTCAGCGAGAAATAGTCGTTGGCGACGCGCGTAATGAGATGCGTGTAGGAATAGTCGAAGACCAGGCCGTCGACCGGCTTGAACCGCACCGCGCCGCGAAAGCCCGTGTTGTTCTGATAGCCGAAATCATGTTGCTTGGCGACCAGCGGGTTCCGCGTCGTGCCATTCTTGACGTAGCCACCAACGTCATCGTGCAGCGCGTCGAGCTTGATCGAGATGCCCGCGAACTCGGGCAGGTTGAGGTGTCCGACGTAATGGCGGTTGCCATATTCGCCGACCGAAGCGCGGAAGTCGCCACCGAAGACGCCGGTCGGGCGCCGCGTGACGATGCGGATCGCACCACCTTCCGCGTTACGCCCGAACAGCGTGCCCTGCGGCCCACGAAGCACCTCGACCCGTTCAGGGTCTGCCAGGGTGTTGCCAGCTGCTTGGGCACGGCTGAC
>CAJYHD010000129.1 GCA_913773715.1 uncultured Sphingobium sp. | reverse complement strand
TCCACACTTGTGCCGATTTTGCCGTGGAACATGGTCTACAGGCTGTGAAACATTAACTAGCTCTCTTCAAGGCCGCGCTGTGCAATTATGTGCCTAATCGCCTCTGGTCGCGTCATCGCCTCCGATTGGCGCGCGATCCACGCATCAAGCAGCGCGAGCTGATCTGGCTGAAGACGAACTCCGACTAACGTTCCCGATTGCCCCGGACGCTTGGAGCTTTTGTTATCAGAACTTGCCGCGCTCATACAGTTCTGTTAACAGAATAGCGAGCCGAACGGAAGCTACCAACAACCGCTCGGCTCTAACCGCAACCGATCCTACGGAGATCGACCATGGCTGAAGCCGCCTTTACCGGTGGGCGCTCGCTTGCGCCAACTGGATATTCACCTGACCTGTCCAGACGCCAGATGTTTGCTGGCACTGGCCTAGCCCTCGGCGCTGCTGCGCTTGCCAGCATCCCCACCGCTTCCGCGCTTCCTCTAGGCGATCGTGCGATGCGCTTGGCTTGGGTGCGTGCCCTAAAGAAGTTGGCCAAAGCTGAGCGCGCCTCATCGGACTTCGACGCGCAAGTTTATGATCCTCTGCTGGCCAAGCTTCAGAAGACCGCGCCTCGCCCCAAGCTTACTTTCGACATAGACACCACGAAGGGCGGGACGATGACGCACACATTTTCGCCATTCCGGCCTGATGAATGGGACGACCACGTCTCGCCGTTGTTTCGCCGAGAGGCCGGCAAGGTGAAGGCAGCGTGGCTGCGCTACGTGGATGAAAAGCAGCGGCTCGGGATCGATGCGGTCGCGAAAGAGAGCGAACGCCTCATGGACGAAGTGAGCGAGCTCGAGGGTGCGGCGATCTGCCTGCCAGCTCCAGACCGAACCGCTCTCCTCTGGAAGCTGGAGAGATTGTTCGGCCTCACGTCAGGACGTCAAGACGACGAAAGTGGCGGTTCCTGGGACGCCGAATGGATGAATGCGGTCATGTTTGATGCTGGCCGCTTTCTTGCATAAAACCTATTGACGAAATCCATAGCCCTGCTTACCTATGGTTGAAAGCAAGAGGTGAGATCATGAGCATTGTTCCTAAGCTAACTACTGTTGCCGCATGCCGCGTAGCCGGTCTCGATCGCCAGCGGTTCAACGAGTATGTCGCCAATGGCGATTTCGAGTGCGCGCCTAAGACCGTACCCGGTCGCGCACGGCATTTCGATCCGGACGCGATGCTTGCGCTGGTGTTATTCAAGCGTCTGATGGACGATGGCTTGGCACCAAGGTCAGCAGGGTCGATTGCATGCCAGGTGGCAACTGCTTCGCGCTGCGCGCCCGAGGCGCCCGTCATCGCACTCGTTCACATCTTCGTTGGCTCCAGCTTTGCCTGCCCCGCATCTGAGGCACCATCACCCGACGAATGGGGACAGAAAACCTTCAGCGGGTCTGTGATTGAGAAAGTCACGAACTTCCACGTCGCGCACCTTCGTAAGCTGATCGACTACGGGATCGAGGAAGAGCGTTCGATCATTGGCCCCGACGACTCGGACGCGTGATCCTCTCCCACACCATTCTTGCCGCCAACGTCGCGAGACAGTCGGCACTCACAAGGCCGGAGGCTTCGGCCTTCGGCCTACATGAAAGGACGGCATCATGCCGAAGCTGAAAGACCTTCTCGAGCGACGCAATGCGATCACGGCCGAGCTGGAGAAAGACGATATCACCGACGATCGCGTGATGGAGCTGCGCTCCGAGTACGACGCACTCAAGCCGAAGATCGCACGCGCCGAAATGCTGGAGGATTCCGAACGTCGCGAGGCTGGCACGTTGATCTCCGGACAGGGCGACCAGCATCTCGAAGAAGAGCTGCGCAGCTTCTCGCTGGCGCGGATGATTGCGCACCAGATCGATCCGGCGATCGACGCGGGTCGCGAGATCGAGCTGCAGGCCGAGCTGCAGAAGCGCGCCGGTCGCGTGGCGAAGGGCTTCTTCGCTCCGCTGGAATGCTTCGGCATCGAGCGCCGCGCCCAGCTCACCACGAACAGCGCCGCGATCGTGCCGACCGACTACCGGCCGGACCTCTTCACGTCGGCGCTGACGGCGGGCACCGCTCTGCAGGCCATGGGCGCGACGATCCTGACCGGTCTCACCGGCAATGTGGATATCCCGCGCGAAACCGCTTCGCCAGCAGTGGGCTGGGTCGCCGAAAACACTGCACTTCCGACCGGGCAGGCCACGTTCGATAGCGTGACCCTTTCCCCGCATCATGTCGGCGCGATAACCGAACTATCGCGCCAGCTCATCATGCAGTCTTCGCCAGCAGTGGAAGGCATCATTCGCCAGATGCTCTCGCGCAACATCGCGCTGGAGATCGACCGGGCGGCAATCAACGGGAGCGGAATCGGCGCTGTCCCGCGCGGGCTGCTTAACGACCCTGACGTGGATGACGTGCCGTACACGGATGACCTGTTCATCACGACTGCAGACATGATCAATGTCGCCGATCTCGCTAACGTAGAGGCGCAGCGCGCGTTCCTCTCGACCAATGGGGTCAAGGCGGCAGCGATCAAGCTGCGCGATGCCAACGGCCGGGCGATACCGCTAAGCGAGACGTTCCACGGCGAGCGCGCCTACTTCACCAATCAGGCACCGGCTGACCTTGGCGCGGGGGACAACGAGCATGCTCTCGTGTACGGCGACTGGCGCGACTTCCTTGTGGGGGTGTGGAGCCAGCTCGACATCCTGGTAAACCCTTACGCCGAGTCGGCTTACAGCAAGGGCAATATCCTCGTTCGCGCTATGGCAACGGTGGACTTCGGAGTACGCCGCCCTGCTTCCTTCGTGACCGCCAGCGGCGTGCCGGGGAATATTTGATGAGCGCCACCCCGATCACGCTAGAGCGGCGTAGTTTCATTGAGGTGAGGGCCGATGGCCGTCGCCTTGAGGGCTACGCTGCTACGTTCGGCTCTGAGGCGCGCATTGGCTCGATTATCGAGACGATCGCGCCTGGTGCTTTCCGTAGCGCGATCGCGGGCGACGTACTCGCCTTGCTGGATCATGATCCGGGCAAGGTGCTCGGCCGCACGCGGTCGGGTACCTTGCGCCTGTCCGAGGATGCCAAGGGCCTCGCCTTCTCGCTTGATCTTCCCGACACACAGGCCGGCCGTGATGTACTGGAGCTTGCGCAGCGGAACGACTTGGGCGGGATGAGCTTCGGCTTCCGCGTGCCGAAGGGCGGCGACAAGTGGGCGGGTGAACGGCGCACGCTTCTGACGCTAGACGTGAAAGAGATCAGCGTGGTCTCGGCCTTCCCTGCCTACCCCGACACTTCGCTCGCATTGCGTAGCCGGCAGCCAGGCAGATCGCCGCGCGCTGAGCTGCTCCGCGAGATCACCCTATCGGAGCTGCGGACATGAAGCTGCTGGACCGTATGGCCAACTGGGCTGGCTTCGAACGTCGCGACGATCGCGCCGATCCGTCATGGGGCGCTATTGCGCCAGGCGGCGGCTACTACGGAGGCTTGTCGGCCCGCGCGGCCGAGAACCTTTCAGCCGTGCTGGCCTGCTCGACCGTGATCGCCACGAGCCTCGCAAGCATCCCCGCCCTGGTCTATCGCCGGGAGGGCGAAAGCCGCATCGAGGCCATGGGCCATCCCTTGTATCGCATCACCCGCCAAGGCGTGGGCGATGCCATGACCTGGCCCGACTTCCTCGAACACCTGGTCGCCTCGGCCTTGCTCACCGGTAACGGCTTGGCGGAGATCGTGCGCAACGCCAACGGCGGCTTGGTTGGCTTTCAGTTCACGCCCTGGAGCATGGTCACAGTCGTTCAGCTCGCCAGCGGGCGGCTTGCCTATGACATTGGTGACGGGCGCGGCCGATCGCGCCGGCTACTTCAAGGCGAAGTGCTCCATCTTCGTGACCGCACTGACGGTAATGGGATCGGCATCTCGCGGCTCGCTCGCGCGGCCGACACCATGAGCACGGTGCAGGCAGTAAACACCTTTGCCCGCAAGTTCGTCGAGAACAGCGCCCAGCCCAGCGGCTTCATCAAGTCGGCGAATAAGCTGACGCCCGAACAGGTCGAGATGCTGCGCTCGCAGATGAATGAGCGCTACTCCGGTGCCGCCAACGCCGGCCGAGTGGGCGTGCTCGATATCGGCATGGATTGGGTGCAAGCTCAGATATCGCCCGAGGACGCCGAGCTGCTGGAGTCGCGCAAGTTCGGCGTCGAGGAAATCTGTCGGCTTTTCCAGGTGCCGCCCCCGCTGGTGCAGGACTATTCTCACAACACCTTTACCAACAGCGAGACGGCCGGTCGCTGGTTCGCTATGTTCACGCTCGCACCATGGGCGCGGAAAATCGAGGCCGAATTCGCGCGCAACGTGTTCCCCTCAAGCGGCGGCTACGAGCTGGAGCTGGACCTTTCCGGCTTCCTGCGCGGCGACCCGCAAACTCGATGGAACGCGCACAAGATCGCCTTGGAGACGAAGGTTCTCGATCCTGACGAGGTGCGCCAGCTTGAGGGCTGGAACCCCCGCAACACCCCTAATTCGGCAGTATCGAAGGGGGCTGGTAATGGCTGAGCCTATCCACACTCGGGGCATCCTCCACCTAAATCATGACCGATCTGATGTGGATGCATCGCTCGTAATCCAGCACACCGTAATGGTTGCGATCGCCACCACCAGGGAGCAGCATATCGCCCATTTGGCGCAATACACACCGGAGGAGATCGAACGCCTGAATGCTGAGATGCGGCGGCAGAGGCTGCTCTGATGGGCAAGGTTGTTCGCACCGTCGCTATCCTCGCAGTAGCAGTTGCCGTTGCCGCGTATGCGCCACAGCTATCTGCCGCTCTCGTGCATGCAGGCTTATCAGCTGCGGCAGCCGCAGCTATCACGGCGGTTGCGGCTGCAGTTGTTACGACGATCGGCGGAGCTATTGTTAACGCGGTTCTGCCAGCGCCAAGAGCTTCGGTAGTTCCACATACGCGAGCAGAGATGAGGCGCGCCCCGACGTTTGGTTTCGACGGCCTGTCCCTTCGGCGATCACCCTTATCAGTTAGAGAGTTCGCCGACCCTGATTGCCTTAAAGCAGCCGCGATACAGCCGCCGTGGTGGCGGGATCTGTATTTCTTACCCTGGCAACGCGTCTCGGTTGTCCGCAGCTATGGGGATTGCATGGCGCCAACGATCCCAGCAGGGAAGCAGTGGCTTGTCGTGGACCGGCTTTCAGAAATCAAGGCGGGCGACATTATTGTTCTCAGCACCGATGATCTGAAGTCGTATAACAGGGGCCGCCACGACTGGCCACCGCTCGGCGGGTTAGTCAAGCGCTTCCACGGGATCGACACTGCCCGTGGCGAGATGGTGTTCGAATGCACAAATCCGGCTCAAAGGCTGAGCACCCCGCTCAGCCGCATTACGTGCGCGTATCGAGTTGTAAGCTGGCATCGGACATGGCTAAGCGCCATGCGCGCAAAAACGTGAGTCGGCGCGCCCTCATTCGCCTAGACGAGCTGCGCCGCATGGCTCGCGTCGTGCGGGACGAAGGTGTTACTTTCCAGGGCCGTGTCGACCCTCTTGGCGCTTTCAGCTTCACACTCTCGCCAGCCAATGTGTCAACATTGCCTGACGATGACGATGACCTTGACCGTCGCATAGATGAGTTCGGCCACTCATGAAGCAGCGCTCCTTCAAGTGGGTGTCGACGACAACGATCAAAGGCAAGACCTATTGGCGCTTCCGCCGAACAGGTTACGATACCTACTATTTCAAATCAGCTCACGGCACGAAAGCGTTCGAGCGGGAGTATGCCGCTTGCTTAGATCGCGAGCCGATTACGATCGGCAGAGGCCGGGTCCAGCCAGGTAGTGTCTCCGACGCGATCGTACGGTATTACTCCGACAACGCTTGGCTTGATCTGCGCCCTTCCACACAGACAGTGTACCGGGGAGTACTCGAGCGCTTTCGCAAGCAGTTCGGCGAAGTACCTCTGCGTCGTTTCGATGCCGATCGGATCGCCCGGTTGATGACAAGCATGCGCGACAAACCGCATGCAGCCGCCCGCCTGCGCAAGCTCTTAACCCAGCTATTTATCGTTGCTCGCCGCGCCCGTCTCGTACCCTACAGCTTCAACCCTGTAAGTGACACGAAGCCGCCGAAGGCGGAAGGCCAGGGCTATCACCGCTGGAGTGAAGACGAACTAGCGACGTTTGAGAAGAAGTACGCATTGGGATCGAAGCCAAGGCTCGCGTACTCGCTGCTGCTGTATGGAGCGCAACGAAGCGGCGATGTGCGCTTGATGACACACGCGACGATCGCCGGCGGTCGCATCCAACTCGCGCAAAGCAAGACAAGCGCCATGGTTGACGTGCCGATAGTCGCGCCTTTGCAAGAGGCACTAGAAGCCGGCCCGCTAGGCCAGGTGACGCTACTCGAAACCAAGGGTGGCGAGCCATTCACGGCCAAGGGCTTCTATAACATGCTGAAGAAAGCCTGCATCACCGCTGGCATTCCCCACTGTTCTCCGCATGGCCTTCGTAAGTCCGCCGCAAGACGGTGCCGTGAGGCCGGCTGCTCCAATGTGGAGGGCATGGCGATCACCGGTCACAAGACGGAACGAGAGTACCTTCGTTACGCGGGAGACTCGATGCGCGCGGCCCACGCGGACGCAGCGATGGAAAAGGTTTTGGCTAGACGTTCCGAAAACCTAGCCAGAGCGCGGGCGCAAGCCGCTGAAAAGGCGCTACAATCATGAAAGAAGTGGATGCCCGACAAGGATTCGAACCTTGATTGACGGAGTCAGAGTCCGCTCTCTTACCGTTAGAGGATCGGGCAACGAGGCGGCCTCTCTAGCGGGTGAATTGGGTGGGTCAAGCTTGTTTTG
>CAJYHD010000128.1 GCA_913773715.1 uncultured Sphingobium sp. | reverse complement strand
CTGGTTGCCCTGCCGGACGATGCGGCCCTCACGCTGCTCGATCTGCGACGGCAACCATGGCACATCGAGATGATGCAGGGCCTTCAGCCGAAGCTGGGCATTGACGCCGGTGCCCATCGTCTCGGAGGAGCCGATCAAGAAGCGGACTTTTCCAGCTCGGACATCGCCGAAGAGCCGCTGTTTCGCCTCGGTCTTCTTGAAATCCTGCATGAAGGCGATCTGCGCGGCGGGCACGCCAAGCCGGATCAGCTCATCGCGGATGAACCGATAGGCCGAGAAACCGCGGGATTTCTCGACATTGATTGTGCCCAAATCGGAAAAAATCATCTGCGCGGCGCCCGGCAGATCGAAGTCCTTGCCGTCCGGGCGGCGATAGATGGCCTCGCCGGTCTCTTTCCAGATCCGGTGGGCATTACGAACGAGCAAATTGAGCTTGTTATCCTCCTCGTTGTCGGCCGCCGGCATCACGAAGCGCAGGTCGATCGCCGCATGGCGCCCATCGGTGATAACGGACAACAGAATGTCGTCGCCGGGCTTGGCCGGCCCCTCGCGCATCTCGATCGCCTTGATCCTGCTGTCGAGCATTAGCTGATAGGTCTTGAACAGCGCCGTCGGCTTCGCCGTCAGGATCTGCCGCCGCCCGGTCGAGATGTTGGGCACCTTCACATATTGCCGGAGATCGTCGGGCATGACGACGTCGGCGAAGGACCGGAACAGGGCGATCAGCTCCGGCACGTTGACGAAGGAGGCGAAGCGGCTGACCGGCTTGTATTTGCCGGATGGCTGGATTTCGAGTTCGGTCGTCGTGTCGCCGAAGCAGGATGCCCAAGCGTCGAATTCGTGCAGTCCGCGCTCGGCAAGTGCATCGTGGCCAAGCAGGCGCTGGATCGAGAACATTTCTCCAAGTGTGTTGGTGATCGGGGTGCCTGAGGCGAGGACGAGTGCCCGGCCGGGGTTGCGTGTCTCGATATAGCGGGATTTCACATAAAGATCCCAGGCGCGCTGCGACCCGTTGGGATCGATGCCCTTCAGCGTCGACATATTGGTGGCGAAGGAGAGCTTTCGGAATTCCTGCGCTTCATCGACGACGATCTGGTCGACACCGATCTCCGAGATGGTCAGCAGATCGTCCTTGCGGGTGGCGAGGCCTTCGAGCCGCTCCTGCAATCCCTCCTTCAGCCGCTCAAGGCGTTTGCGCGAGACTCGGTCCTCGCTATCCACTTTGGTCAGCAAATCCTCGTAGAGCTGCAGCTCGTCTTGAATCATCTCCTGTTCGAAGGCCGAGGGCACCGCGATGAAGCGGAACGCCGAATGCGTGATGATGATCGCATCCCAAGTGGCGGTCGCCGCGCGTGACAGGAAACGGGCACGCTTGTCCTTGGTGAAATTGGTCTCGTCAGCGACCAGAATGCGGGCATTGGGATAGAGGGCAAGGAATTCGCGGGCGGCCTGCGCCAGGCAATGGCCGGGCACGACCAGCATCGCCTTGGCGATCAGGCCGAGCCGGCGTTGCTCCATGATGGCCGCAGCCATCGTCATCGTCTTGCCGGCGCCGACGGCATGGGCGAGATAGGTCGAGCCATCGGCGATGATGCGCCATATGCCGCGTTTCTGGTGCCCATAAAGAACGAAGGCGCCAGAGGCGCCGGGAAGTTTGAGATGAGAGCCGTCGAATTTGCGCGGCGCGATATTGTTGAAGCGGTCGTTGTAGTCCCGCGCCAACCGATCAGTGCGATCGGGATCGGTCCAGACCCAGTCCTGAAACGCCTGCTTGATCCTCTGCAGCTTGTCACGGGCGGCTTCGGTATCGACGACGTTCAAGACCCGGCGCTCGCCGTCGATGTCCTTGAACACGTCGAAGATCTGGGGGACACGGCTGTTCAAGGCATCAGCGAGCAGATCGCCGGCGTGGCGGCGGCTAGTCCCCCATTCGGACGTGCCGGCGGCGCTATAGCCAAGCTGGCGGGCCTCCACCGTCCAGGAACCGAGTTCCGGCATATGGTGGATGCGGATATCGGCTTCCATCTTCGCCTTCACGAAAGCCACGACGTCAGCAGCCGGGATCCATGGCGCACCGAGACGAGCCGTGATGTCGGAGGGGCGAAGATCGGCCGGCTGGACATCGATCAAGGCGCGGACATTCCGCTCATAGGTCGGATCGAGCTCGGCCGCGGCTTGTGCGGCCGCGAGCTTGGTGCGAACGGCGCCGGAAAGATACCCGTCGGCTGTCTGCCACGATCCATCTGCCGGATCACGGAAGATTGCCTCGCCGAGCTCGTCGACCACATCTGCGGGATCGCTATGCAGCAGCTCGGCGATATGGTCGATATCAACGTGCCCGCGTTCGTTCAGCACGACAGCGAGCGCATCGGCCGGCGACGTGATCGTCGGTGCTGCGGGCGGCGCGATTACGCGTCCGGAGAAGATCGGACCGGGCTTTGCCGTGTCGGTCTCCAGATCGTAATCCTCGATTGACGCCACCAGCCAGCAATCTGGATCGTCGCGGAAGGGTGCAAGGTTCGGCTGGCGATGGGTTTCCTTGACCTCGCCTGTTTCGGCGTCTTCCTGAATGGAAACGGTCGTATGGTTGACCGGTCCGAAATCCCGCACGAAGCTCGACCAGGCGATCCGCAGCCGAACCTGCAGATCACGCCACGGACGATCGGTTTCCTGCGCCTTCAGCACCTCGCGCACTGCATCGCGGATCGGGATCAGCTTCGAGATGATCCGGACATGCTTTTCCGAGAGACCATCCCCTGTGCGGCCTTTGCGGACCGTGACGGGCACAGCCGACCCGTCGAGCATCTGCATCAGGCCGTTGACGCGGTCGAGGAAGAAGCTGCCCTCGCGAACAGGCCCGCTCTTTGGCTGCAGGTCGACAATCTCACCGAGTTCATCTTCCAGATCGATATCGACGGGCGTTGGCTCGCCGTCATAGAGATTGGCGGGCAGGAGATCGATAGCAGCGGCGAGGGCGGCTCCAAGATCCTCTCCGGCGCGGGCAAGGCACGTGTAGGTCTCACCGAACGGCCCCGAAGTCAACGCGTGAGTGCCGAGGACGAAGTCCGGGTGGCGTGCGAACCACCTGTTGATGCGGATTTTGCCATCCTCCTCGGTCGCCGGCTGGACCTCATCCAAATTGAGCCACAGCTGGCCGCCTTGCGGCTCCCCGAGCTTTCGCTTGCGGAAGAAGAGGATGTCGACGACAACATCCGTGCCGGCGTCGCGGCGGAAGCTGCCCTCTGGCAGCCGGATCG
>CAJYHD010000127.1 GCA_913773715.1 uncultured Sphingobium sp. | reverse complement strand
TCGCGTGCCGGCGACCAGATCACCCAGCGCAACCTCGACATCCAGCCCACGATCACGATCCGCCCCGGCGCGCCCGTTCGCGTGCTGGTGACTCGAGACATCATTTTCGCGCCATGGCGCGGCAAGGAGAGCTGACATGGCCGATCTCAAGCTCGGCAAGCTGCCCGACCGAACGCCGGTCAAGCTGGCGATCACGATCACCCCTGACTTGCAGGCGGCGCTTCAGGCCTATGCAACGATCTATGCCGCCACTTATGGCATTGAGGAGCCGGTCGCCGACCTTGTACCTGCCATGCTTGCGGCCTTTCTCGACAGCGATCGGGCCTTTGTGCGCGAGCGCGACGCACGAGCTCGGGGCGCACAATGATCGAGCGAGCATGGGAAAGGAAGATCGAGCCGCTGACGGTCCGCGTGGCAACGGCGGTCCGGATTACCGGGCTCAGCCGCTCGCGGATCTACGAACTGATCCAGTCGGGTGACCTGGAGACGACGAAGGTCGGGCGTGCCACGCTGGTCCAGTATCGCAGCCTGAAGCGGCTGACCGAAAATGACGGCAGCGAGGTCGGGCATGCCGACCGAGGTGTACAGCGCGACTAGCCGTGCTCTGCAAGCGCCGTGTCGAGACGCGCCAGACGACCTGCGATCGCGCGTCTTGTGCTGGCATGGACGTCGTCGGCGAAGTCGTCCGGCATCGCTGCTCGCGCGATATCCGCGGCCGTGGCGGCCTTCTCGCGGACGCCCGTGATGACCTTGTCGATGATGGTCGGGCCGATACCCGCGGCTTTGCCGGTTTGGACGAAGTGCCGCCCCAGGACGTCCTCGATCCGGTAATGGCGGCGCGTGCCTGACGACATCGCCAACCGGAAGCTCTTCTTTCCCACCTGTCCGCGATCGGCAGCGCCCTGGACGCTCAGCACGTCATAGAAGGGCGTCAGCTTGAAGCCACCGCCCGGACGCAGGAAGAGGCTGAAGTTCTTCGCATGGCCGTCGGTCGCGCCGATGAGCCAGAAGATGATCTGGCTCGACAGGAACGCCGCCTGATCCTCGGTCGGATCGTCGCTGCCGCCGAGGAGCCTTATGATGTCCGCCGCGGCGGGGCCGCCCTCGCTTTGATATTTTCGCGAGGACGGCACGCCGAGTGCCTGGCAGCAGTCTTCCTGCGGAACGCGCAGCAACCGGCCATCGGCGAGCCATTGGCGATCGAACCGCTCGACGACCAGCACCCGGCGCTTGCCGAAGGTGACGATCTCGGTTCGCGCAACTGGCAAGCCGAACGCGCTTAGCAGCACCAGGCAGTAATGCTCGTTGTCGACACTTGCGGTCATGTCGACCGTGCCGGTGGATGTCGGAATCTCGCCAAGCTGAGGCTTGAGGATGTGGGTCGTCGGGGTCGTGCCGAACGGGCGTAGCCACCGGCCGTCGTGGCGCAGCAGCGCGGTCTTCTCCTGCGCACCGGCGATCGAGATCCGGAACTCGTGGTCGGGGTCGATCCCGAGCGGTGCACCTCTGAGATTATCGAGGAATTGTTCGATATCCTCGTCGCTCAAAGCTTCGCCCTGTACCTCGCCTATGGCATTGATGGCCTCACCGTCGGGCAAGAACTGCATCGCGCCGACGCAATCCCGGCCGATGCGGGCCAAGAGGCTGTACGGATCGGTGCCGTCAGCACCGGTGCGCTCCGCCACGCGGCGTCGGATATCCGTGTTGTCGGGGAGGAGGTTGTCGAACACGGCAAGCACCGGCGCGCCGCGATAGGTGGTCGCGCGAAGCGGCAGTGACAGCGAGGCCGCAAAGGCGTGGTCCCATTCGAGCCAACTCTGGTCATAGCGGAACGAAATGGCGCCACTCGCTTCCTTCTCGAGGCGGCCGACGAGGCGATTGTTGATCAGCACATTCAAGGGAACGTGGGTTTTGCGCCGCGCCATCGTCAGAAGATTTCGCTCAGGTCGGCTCCGCGCTTGCTGCGCGGTGCAATCTGCATGTCGAGGTCGAGCGCTGCCAGGATACCGAACAGGGTGTCGAGCTTCGTACCCGACTGCCCGTTTTCGATGCGGGAGATGGTCTTCTGGCCCGTCCCGACCAGGGCCGCCAGTGCTTGCTGGGTGAGGTCGCGCTTGGTCCTAGCGTTATGGATGAGCGCGCCGAGCTGTTTGGGGGAGCGTGCAATATGGGCCACGGGAACGCCTTTCAAGACCGCCATACCCCGCAAGGGATAATCTTGATATATGCCGCGCAGGGCATATGGTCAATCTATGCCTTACAGGGCATAAGTTCCATTTATGCCCTGTAAGGTATGAGAGGTTCTGCGAACCTTCGACTATATCGTTCGCGGGTCAGGCTACCCCGACCGGGCAGGAGCTGCGTCAATCGACATGGGGGAATGACCACGTGGCATCTTCTCAGCCGACATGCGCACTCCAGACGTTCGACCCTCGGATTTTTCGCCCTCGCGCAGCTTATCTAGATAGTCGGACCAGTGCTGCATCATGCGCACGCGCTCGTCCCGATATTCGCCGCGGGTGTAAGCCCGCCGTACGGCACTGGCATCGAGATGCGCGAGCTGCTTCTCGATCGCATCGGGGTTCCAAATACCCATTTCGTTGAGCAGCGTGGCCGCCATGGCGCGGAAGCCGTGCGCGGTCATATCCTGCCGGGTGTAGCCGAGGCGACGCAGCGCCTGGTTGACC
>CAJYHD010000126.1 GCA_913773715.1 uncultured Sphingobium sp. | reverse complement strand
CGAAGCGTTCAACCTGAGCTATAACGGCCATATCGCCGTTACCGACAATGCGACGCTCTACAGCTTCGGTACCTATGGCGAGCGTGACGCTCAGATCGGCAACAACTTCCGTCGCCCCAACAGCACCGCCAATTTCACCGCATTGTTCCCGGACGGCTATTATCCGCTCAACAATATCGATGAGAATGACGTTCAGATCGTCGCGGGGCTGAAGGGTACCCTCTGGGACTGGGACTATGACGTCTCCTCCTCCTTCGGCCGCAACGCCAGCCGCCAGTTTTCCAAGCTCTCGATCCGTCCTTCCTTGGGGCCGACCAGCCCGACCGAATGGCCCAACCTCGCCAATTTCGAATTCCGGCAGTGGACGCACAATATCGACCTGCACCGCGAGGTGGAGATCGGCCTTGCCCGACCGCTTTCCATCTCGGTCGGTGGCGAATATCGGCTCGACCGCTTCCGCACCTTCGCTGGCGATCCGCTCGCCTATCAGCCCGCAACCTACAGCTTCCAACCCGGCGACCAGCAATATGACTGGAATGTGGGCCGCGTCGCCTCGCCCGTGGTGCAGGGCGCGATCGTCCTCTCGCCCGCCGATGAGGCCGACATCAGCCGCAAGGTCTATGCCGGCTATGTCGACCTTGGCATCTATCCGCTCGACGCCTGGTATATCGGTGCCGCGATTCGTGCCGAACATTATAGCGACGGGTCGGGCAGCCCGATCGGCCTAAAGCTCAACAGCCGGTACGAGATCAGCCCGGCGCTCGCATTGCGGGGCACTGTCGGCACAGGCTTCCGCGCGCCGTCGCTGACCCAGATCGGCTATGCGCAGACGGACGGGCGCACATCCTCCTTCTTCAACCCCGCCACCGGCCTCACCGAATTGCGTCCGACCGTCGCCAAGCTGGTGACGGCGGACTCGCAGGTGGGCCAGTTGCTGGGTGCAAAGCCGCTCAAGGCGGAAAAGACCTGGAACGCGGGCCTCGGCGTCGTGCTGACGCCGTTGCCTGCACTGTCGATCACGTTCGACGGCTATTATATCAAGATCAAGGATCGGGTGGAGCGCACCGGGCGGCTGTTCGGCCCGGGCATTTCCGCCATCCTCGCCGCCAATGGCCTGTCGGACATCGAGCAGGCGGAATATTTCATTAACGCCGCCGATACCGAAACGAAGGGCTTCGACATCGTCGCCGATTATTCGACGGGCCTTGGCGACTTGGGCAGGCTCGGCCTGACGCTCGCGTTCAACTATTCGAAGACCAAGGTATCGGACGTCGTTGCTACACCGTCGCAACTGTTCGACGCCAACGGTAACAGCCTGCTTGGCGCAGGTTCCGTCTTTTTCGGCGGCGACAAGATTGGTGAACTGGAAGTGTTGCAACCGCGCACCAAGCTGGTGAGCACGGCCAACTGGTCGAAAGGCATCTTCGGTGTCAGCCTTACAGCGACCCGCTACGGGAAATATACGCAGCGGACGGCTGCCGGCGACGATCGCCATTTCGGCGCGAAGATCATCACCGACCTCAACGTCAGCGCGAAGGTGACATCCTTCGCCACGCTGTCCGCTGGCGCGACCAACCTGTTCGACGTCCGCCCCGAAACGAACGGGCCGGGCAATCCGCAGACGGGGCAGGGCTATTATGGCCCGTCGCCCTTCAACCCAGCAGGTGGCTATTATTATGGACGGATCGCATTTGCTTTCTGATCGCCGAACCCTCCTCGCCGGTTTCGCAGCACTCGGCCTCGCCGCATGCGGCAGCAAGTCGGGCAAGGACGCACGCACAAAACTTGTGCTGGGGGATCAGGTCCATCTGCTCCAGGCGAAGGCGGAGGCGGCGCACGCGCTCGACCACCTGCCCTATGACGTAGAATGGGCGAACTTCGTCGGAGCGGCGCCTTTGCTGGAGGCGCTCAACGCCGGGGCAGTCGATACCGCGCCTGCGGGCGACCTTCCGGTGGTGCTGGCGGCAGCGGCGGGTGCGCCGCTCAAGATCATCGCCGGCACGCGCTTTTCCACGCGCGACATCGGCATCATCGTGCCAAAAGAATCGCCCGTCCGCACTGTCGCCGATCTTGCGGGCAAGCGCGTCATCGTGTCGAGCGCGCGGGGCAGCATCTCGCACTATCTTTTGCTCGAAGCGCTCAAGGAAGCCAGGGTCGACAAGCGCAAAGTCGATATCGGCTTTATGCTGCCCAATGATGCCGCCGCCGCCTTCGCTGCCGGGCGGATCGACATTTGGGCGACGTTCGGCACCTATCAGATCGCGGCGGAACTGAACGGCGCGCGCCTGATCCGCGACGGGGACGGGATCAACAGCCCCTATGCCCTCATCGCCGCTTCGCAATCGGCACTGGACGATCCCCGTCGCAGGACCGCGCTGCGCGACGTGCTGGCCCGGTTCCAGAAGGCCGCGCTCTGGGGTCAGGATCACCCCGACGCCTACGCCGCGCTGATCGTCCAGCATACGAAGGTCGATCCCAGAGTCGCCGACATCATGGCCCGGCGTCAGCGCGGCATTCTTGTCCCGCCAGACAAATCCGTCATCGCGCCACTCCAGCGTGTGGTCGATCGCTTTCATGCCGAGGGCGAA
>CAJYHD010000125.1 GCA_913773715.1 uncultured Sphingobium sp. | reverse complement strand
TTCATTGCCGCCGACGATCCGGCGACGGCCTGATCGACGGCGGCAATGAAATGGGCGCGGTTGGCGAGGCCGGTGAGGCTGTCGGTCATCGCCTGCCGTTCGAGCCTCTGTTCGGCCTCCTTGCGTTCGGTAATATCGACAACGCTGGTCATCAGGCAGGTTTCGCCGTCGATACGGATCGGACGGGATGAGAGCAGCGCGTCGCGAACATCGCCGTTGGCGCGGCGCAGGCGACATTCGAAGTTGTCGAGCGGTTCGCGACGCTGAAGTGCGGCGACCATGACGTCGCGCTCATGCGCGTCGACATAGACCTTTTCCGCATTGTCGAGCGTCAGCGTCTCATCGGGCGAGTAGGCCAGTGCAGCGGCGCGGTTCTGGCGCAGGATCGTGCCGTCCTTGCGCGTCACGAGCAGGGGGATGGGCACGGCCATGAACATATGTTCGAGCGTGCTGTTGCTCTGGGCGAGCGCCTTCTGCGCTTCGCGGGCATTATGCGCGGCGGTCCATTCCTGACGGCGCAGGCGGTTGCCGCGCGCGATCGCGATCCACATGCCGGTGTGCAGGATCAGCATTGCCATCACCATGCCGGGCAGGGTGTGGGACGCTGGCGCGGGCGCGAAATAGCCGATTAGCATCGCAGCGCCGCAGCCAAGCCCGCCGCCGACATTGCCGCGGAAGCTGGTCGGTACGACGAGGTGAAAGATGAGCGGCAGCATGACCATCACGAAAATCGCGATGTCGCTGCGCGAACTGACGAGGGCAGCAATGCCGATCGCGGTCACGGTCTGCCAGGCGAAGCAGATGCGCTCGACCCGCTGGAAGCTGGTCATCTTCGAACAGAGCGACAGGCATACGAGCGACGAGAGGACCACCGTCACGCGGGCAGGAACGGCGACCCAAAAATGCGGCGTCCCGAAAAAGCGCCAGTCGCTGATGAGGAAGATGCCGTTGAGAAGCGCAGACAGCAGGAACAACAGGCGCGCCTGCCGCCGCGATTCGCGCAGGCGTGCGTGCTGAAAGGCGGCTTCGCGCATGGGATCGACGAATTCGCCGGTAAAGGTAGATAGCTGGTTCACGTCTCGTCCATACGGCTCCGATAGGGAACCTTAGGCGCTGCGTGGTTATCAATTCGCTAATTTCCAGCGCGCTGGCGCCCGGATGCGCGTCGCTTGACCATCGGCGCCGTCATGGGTATAGGCGCGCCAGCCCAGTGGCCTTGCCGTGCGAAGACTCGTCTCCTTACGTCTTGCCAGCTGAGCGATATCAGAGCTGAACATTGCCGGGTGCTCTTGCGGCTCCAGGGGGTTTCATCGCCCACCGGGGCCTTTGCCGTTTGGTCGGAATCTCCGTCGCTTGCGGTGAAGAACGCGGTCATGATCCGGTAAAGTAACTGAAAAAGGTGAAGGGCTTCATGCCAACAATCAACCAGCTGGTCCGCAAGGGCCGCGAACTGCAGAAGACCAAGTCCAAGGTCCCTGCCATGGAAGCGAACCCGCAGAAGCGCGGCGTTTGCACCCGCGTCTATACGACGACCCCGAAGAAGCCGAACTCGGCGCTCCGCAAGGTGGCTAAGGTGCGTCTGGTCAACCAGCGCGAAGTCATCACCTACATTCCGGGTGAAGGCCACAACCTTCAGGAGCACTCGGTCGTGTTGATCCGTGGCGGCCGCGTACGCGACCTTCCCGGTGTGCGTTACCATGTGCTGCGCGGCGTTCTGGATACCCAGGGCGTCAAGGATCGTAAGCAGAGCCGTTCCAAGTACGGCGCGAAGCGTCCGAAGTAAGAAGGGGAGACCAGAAACATGTCACGTCGTCGTCGCCCCGAAAAGCGCGTCATTCTGCCGGATCCCAAGTTCGGCGATATCGTGCTGTCGAAGTTCATGAACAGCATCATGCAGGACGGCAAGAAGGCCGTCGCTGAATCGATCGTCTATGGCGCTCTCGAAACCGTCGAGACCCGCGCCAAAAAGGACCCGATCGGGATGTTCCATGATGCGCTGAACAACATCAAGCCGGGCATTGAGGTCCGCAGCCGCCGCGTCGGCGGTGCGACCTATCAGGTTCCCGTCGAAGTGCGTCCCGAGCGCGCGCAGGCATTGGCCATCCGCTGGCTGATCACCGCCGCGCGTAACCGTAGCGAAACCACGATGGCTGCGCGCCTTTCGGGTGAGCTGCTGGACGCTGCCAACAACCGCGGCAATGCGGTCAAGAAGCGCGAAGACACGCACCGCATGGCGGAAGCGAACCGCGCCTTCTCGCACTATCGCTGGTAAAGAGGCTGGCGGGCACCCAGATAGCTCGCCTTCCTTACAGGCTTTGAAAATCCGTCCGTTCGCCAAGGGTGCTACCCATGGCGGACGGATTGGTTTAGGGGCCGACCCGAATTTACACGAATCCCCAACCGCCGGTGCGCCGGCAACGGAGAAGCATCATGGCCCGCAGCCATCCGCTCGAACGCTATCGCAATTTCGGTATCATGGCGCACATCGACGCCGGCAAGACCACCACGACCGAGCGTATCCTTTACTACACCGGTAAGTCCTACAAGATCGGCGAAGTCCATGACGGCGCCGCCACCATGGACTGGATGGAGCAGGAGCAGGAGCGTGGCATCACCATCACCTCGGCTGCGACCACCTGCATCTGGAAGGATCACCGCCTCAACATCATCGACACCCCCGGCCACGTCGACTTCACCATCGAGGTCGAGCGTTCGCTACGCGTGCTCGACGGTGCGGTCGCGGCGTTCGACGGCGTTGCCGGTGTCGAGCCGCAGTCGGAAACCGTGTGGCGCCAGGCGGACAAGTACAAGGTTCCGCGGATGTGCTTCATCAACAAGCTCGACCGCACCGGCGCCGACTTCTATTATTGCGTGCAGACGATCATCGATCGCCTGGGTGCGACGCCTGCCGTCCTCTATCTGCCCATCGGCGCGGAATCGGACTTCAAGGGCCTGGTCGATCTCGTTGAGAACCGCGCGATCATCTGGAAGGACGAGAGCCTGGGGGCCGAATTCTTCTATGAAGAAATCCCCGCCGACCTCGCCGACAAGGCTGCCGAATATCGTGAAAAGCTGATCGAGCTGGCCGTCGAGCAGGACGATGCGGCGATGGAAGCCTATCTCGAAGGCAATCTGCCCGACGTTCCGACACTGAAGGCGCTGATCCGCAAGGGTACGCTCGGCCACGCGTTCGTGCCGGTGCTGTGCGGTTCCGCGTTCAAGAACAAGGGCGTTCAGCCGCTGCTCGACGCGGTCGTCGATTATCTGCCTTCGCCGCTCGACATCGAAGACGTCCAGGGCGTGAAGATGGACGGCGAAACGCCGGACAGCCGCCCGACCGCAGACGACGCGCCGTTCTCGGGCCTCGCGTTCAAGATCATGAACGATCCGTTCGTCGGTTCACTCACCTTCCTGCGCATCTATTCGGGTACGCTCACCAAGGGCACCTACCTGAACTCGGTGAAGGACAAGAAGGAAAAGATCGGTCGTATGCTCCTGATGCATGCGAACAGCCGTGAGGACATCGACACCGCCTATGCGGGCGACATCGTCGCGCTTGCCGGCATGAAGGAAACCACCACGGGTGACACGCTGTGCGCCGAGCGCCAGCCGATCATCCTGGAACGCATGGAATTCCCCGAGCCGGTCATCGAACTGTCGGTGGAGCCCAAGACCAAGGCCGACCAGGAAAAGATGGGCGTCGCGCTCAACCGCCTGGCCGCCGAGGATCCTTCGTTCCGCGTGTCGACCGATCATGAATCGGGCCAAACCATCATCAAGGGCATGGGTGAGCTTCACCTTGAAATCCTCGTGGATCGCATGAAGCGCGAGTTCAAGGTTGAGGCGAACGTCGGCGCGCCGCAGGTGGCCTATCGCGAATATCTCAAGAAGCCGGTGGACATCGACTACACCCATAAGAAGCAGTCGGGCGGCACGGGTCAGTTCGGCCGCGTCAAGGTGAAGCTGACGCCGGGTGAACGCGGTGCGGGTATCTTGTTCAAGGACGAGATCAAGGGCGGCAATATTCCCAAGGAATATATCCCTGCGATTGAAAAGGGCTTCCGTGAGACGGCAGCCACCGGTTCGCTGATCGGCTTCCCAATCATCGATTTTGAGATCGTGCTGTATGATGGCGCCTATCACGACGTCGACTCGTCGGCTCTGGCGTTCGAAATCTGCGCCCGCGCCGCGATGCGCGAAGCGGCGCAGAAGTCGGGCATCACCCTGCTCGAACCCGTCATGAAGGTCGAAGTCGTGACCCCGGAAGAATATCTGGGCGACGTCATCGGCGACATGAACAGCCGTCGTGGCCAGATCCAGGGCACCGACACCCGCGGCAACGCGCAGGTGGTGGAAGCCATGGTTCCGCTCGCGAACATGTTCGGCTACGTCAATTCGCTGCGTTCCTTCACGCAGGGTCGTGCGAATTACTCGATGATCTTCTCGCACTATGACGAAGTGCCGCAGAATGTTGCGGACGAAGTCAAGGCGAAGATGGCCTGATGAGTTTCTCCTGCCGGGCCGTGCAAATGGCCCGGTTAGGGGCTGGTAATATATGAATATGCTGCTATGGACGCGCCTTCGCGAGGCGCGGCCGAGCGGTCAGACCAAAGCTGATTTGATTAGAAGGTAGGATAAAATGGCTAAGGCTAAGTTTGAGCGGAACAAGCCGCACTGCAACATCGGCACCATCGGTCACGTCGACCATGGCAAGACCTCGCTGACCGCAGCGATCACCAAGGTTCTCGCCGAAACCGGCGGTGCGACCTTCACCAGCTATGACAACATCGACAAGGCACCCGAAGAGCGCGAGCGCGGCATCACCATCTCGACCGCGCACGTCGAGTATGAAACCGAAGCGCGTCACTATGCGCACGTCGACTGCCCGGGTCACGCTGACTACGTCAAGAACATGATCACCGGTGCGGCCCAGATGGACGGCGCGATCCTCGTCGTTTCGGCGACCGACGGCCCGATTCCGCAGACCCGCGAGCACATCCTGCTCGCCAAGCAGGTCGGCGTTCCGCAGCTGGTCGTGTTCATGAACAAGGTCGACCTCGTTGACGACGCCGAAATCCTCGAGCTGGTCGAGCTGGAAATCCGCGAGCTGCTCAGCTCGTACGACTTCGACGGCGACAATATCCCCGTCATCCCGGGTTCGGCCGTTGCCGCGCTCCAGGACAAGACGCCTGAAATCGGCCATGACGCTGTTCTGAAGCTGATGCAGGCGGTCGACACCTGGATTCCGCAGCCCGACCGTCCGGTCGACAAGCCCTTCCTGATGCCGATCGAAGACGTGTTCTCGATCTCGGGTCGCGGCACCGTCGTCACCGGCCGTGTCGAAACCGGCATCGTCAAGGTCGGCGAAGAAGTCGAGATCGTTGGCATCAAGGACACCCGCAAGACCACTGTCACGGGCGTCGAAATGTTCCGCAAGCTGCTCGACCAGGGTGAGGCTGGCGACAACATCGGTGCGCTGGTTCGTGGCGTCGGCCGTGAAGATGTCGAGCGTGGCCAGGTTCTGGCCAAGCCCGGTTCGGTCACGCCGCACACCGAGTTCGATGCCGAAGTCTACGTTCTGTCGAAGGAAGAAGGCGGTCGTCATACCCCGTTCTTCGCCAACTATCGTCCGCAGTTCTACTTCCGCACCACGGACGTGACCGGCGAAGTGATCCTTCCCGAAGGCACCGAGATGGTTATGCCCGGCGACAACGTGAAGCTTGGCGTCAAGCTCATCGCCCCGATCGCGATGGACTCGGGTCTGCGCTTCGCAATCCGCGAAGGTGGCCGCACCGTCGG
>CAJYHD010000124.1 GCA_913773715.1 uncultured Sphingobium sp. | reverse complement strand
CTCGTGACGTTAGGTGGCATTCGACGGAAGCGGTGCAACTGGTTGCAGCGTCAGATCGTTCGGGGAGATTGCATCAAGGCTAACGATCAATGTTATCGATAGAGGCCCAGACAATCCTTTCAATCCTGAAAAGTCCAGGTGAGATGGATGGCCAAGACATCGAAGACCAGACTGGCTTGAGCGAAGCGGTTATCAAAAAGGCGGCCGTGGAATTGCGTAAGCTTGGCCTGATCACAACAACCGGAGCGCCCAATCAGAACGCTGACGCCGAGATGTTGATCGATCGTCTGATCATCACGCCCGCCGGCCGAAGCTGCCGCTGATCCTGACCGGCCCCACCCATCAGAGCTTAGGTTTGACCAGCATATGGAGGGCAGAGCGCTAATTTCTCGCTAAACAACGCTAAGTCATACGCTCCTCACAGCGGTTAGCGGCCATAGCCAGATTTGCGTAGTTCACGCACCGCCTCATCGATAGCCGGGTCACGGCCGGCACGGATCTGCTCGATCGTTGGGTAAACTTCGACATTCGGAACAACACCGCGACCTTCCAAGCGCTTGCCATCAAGCATTTCGACGTCCTCAACCGGAACCTGAACGCTGCCTCCATCCGGTAAAGGATACGATAATGCGCCCAAGACTGAGCCACTGGTCGTTCTACCAATTACAATGCCCCGTCTGGATTGCTTCAATACCGCAGCCGAAATTTCGGCTGCGCTGGCGGATGCCGGGCCGACGAGGATGGCGAGCGGTCCATCGTATCGGCTCGTCCAATAGTCCGTCTTGATCACCGTTAATCCAGATGCATTCCGCGTACGATATACTGGCTGACCTCGTCCCATCAGCGTGTTGAGAAGAAGTAAGCTGTAACCACCAGTATTGTATCTTAAATCCAGCACGACACCGTGCTCATCTGCGGACCGAATGGCTTCACTGACCTTATCAATCTCGACCGGTAGGAAATTATCAAAACGTATATAAAGTGGGCCCGAGGAAATTCGACGTTTAGAAAACCCAATGGTACCAGATCCGCATGTGTAAGTTAGCCGCATAGAGGTTGATTGAAGTTTCAAAGACTGTCCGGATTTGGAAGAGCCTGATGCAGAAGACTTATTTATTCCCGTCGTCTCAAATTCATGCATTTGATACGGTGGCACCTTCACGAGCTGGGCTTCTATCTCGCCACCGTTCGCATGGGGGCGCTGAGTGAACGATCGTATGATCCATCCTGGCGTCACCCCGGCGCGGGCCGCTGGTGAATTTGGGGCAACCTCCCCGACGATGTAAATGGGCAGAGGCCGACGTATTGGTACAATCTGCATTCCGGTATCGGCAGTATCGCCACAAAATGCTGGCTTCGGCGTCGGCATATCAAGTGCCTTGGGGGGCATTGCCTTCGCGGTGTCTTTGTCCGGCATTTCCACATTCACATGTGACACGGGAAATCGCTGGGTGAGCGGGAATAAAACATTAAAATACAGATCGAAGTCGCTATCCGCTGCGGCCGCTTTTCCTCGCCAGAAATGTATCAGGGCTTTCCAGTCCAACCCGCTGAAGCGCTGGTCGTAATAGTGTGCATTAATTCGGTTCACGAATGCATCAAAGATCGCTAGCCGCCGTGCCGGCCCCTTCAGCTTGGCAAATATGGCAGCGTCATGCTCAACCTTTTCCTGCTCCGCCTGCTGCTGCGGAGAGACAACAAGAGTGAAGTAGGCGACGAGGGATGCAAATCCGAGCGCCAGCAGAAGCAACAGGGTGGCAACGCCGCGTAGGATCCAGCCCAGAAAGCTTATCCGCCTTCTGACGATCGAAGAGCCAATATCTACCGGGGTCATGCCGATACCGGTCGGGCTATGCCGAGCCGCTTCATCTCGCGGTATACGGTCGATCGGCCGATCCCGAGCTGGCGGGCCGCTTCGGCCGGTGACACGCTGGCGGCAACCAGTTTGAGCGCGGCGCTCACCTTATCCCCGTCGAGCGGCTGCCGGCCAGGGAGCTTTCCCTTCGCGCGCGCTGCGGCGATGCCGTCGCGGGTGCGCTCGGAGATCAGCCGGCGCTCAAAATGCGCGATGGCGCCGAAGACGTGGAAGATCAGCTCGCCGGCCGCGGACGAGGTGTCGATCTTCTCCTCCAAGCTGAGCAGTGCGATCCCGCGTTCGCGTAAGCGCTGCACCGTGGCCAGCAGTTCGCCGAGCGACCGACCGAGCCGGTCTAGCCTGACGATCGCCAGCGTGTCGCCTTTGCGGGCATAATCGAGCAGCTCGGCCAGACCGGGACGCTCCATGCTCTTGCCCGACATGACATCGGTGAACACGCGGATGGCGCCTGCCTCTTCCAACCGCATTCGCTGGCCGGCGACATCTTGGTCGCCGGTGCTGACGCGGGCATAGCCTAAAATACCGCCCATCGCTCCCGTCTCCCAAACGACCGTTCCGTGGACGATCCCGCCTACCGGTCACCGATGTGCCGAAACCCGTCCACAAACTACGTCCCTTTAACCCGCCCCGTCTACGCGCGCCAGGGACGTTTCAGGGACAGTCGAATGCCAGTACGCGAGCATGTTCTTCTCAGCGATGCCGAACGGGCGGCGCTGTTCGGCATCCCGACCGACCCGGACGAACTGGCGCGGCGCTTCACCCTCGAAAAACCAGACCTCGACCTGATCGGGCAGCGCCGTCACGATCGCAATCGACTGGGCATGGCATTGCAGTTCGTGTTGATCCGCCATCCGGGGATGACGCTCGCACAGGTGATCCAGATCGAGGGCGGCGTGCCACAGGCACTCGTCGTCTTCATCGCCCATCAGCTCTCGCTCGATCCTGCCGTGTTCGCCGATTACGCGACCCGCGCGCAGACCATGACCGATCATGCCCGGCTGATCGCCACGTCCCTCGGCCTGCGTCCGCCCGTGCGCGGTGACATCGCTCTGATGATCGCGAGCGCCGAACGGGCCGCTGCGGCGACCGATGCCGCCCTCCCCATTGCGGTCGCCATCGTCGAGGCGCTGCGTGCGACCAACATCCTGTTGCCGATGCCCTCGACGATCGAGCGGGCGGGGATCGCCGGCCGCGCCCGCGCGCGAAAGCATGCCGCGCGCCTGATGGTCGCCGATCTGTCGCCAGTGCAGATCGGTCGCATCGATGCGCTGTTCGACGAACAGGACGGGGCACGCCTGGGGTGGCTGAAGACGGTCCCGGTCGCGACCAGGACCGACAGCGTGCGTGATATCGTCGAGCGCCTGCGCGTCGTGCGGGCGATCGGCATTCCTCATGATACCGGAACGGCCGTCCATCCCAACCGGCGTCACCAGTTTGTGCAGGAAGGGCGGCTGTCGCCCGCCTATCTGATCCGGCGTTACACCTTGTCCCGGCGCCGCGCGATGCTCGTCGCGCTGCTGCTCGATCTGGAAGCCCGCTTGATCGACGCGGCGCTCGACATCGCCGACAAGCTCATCGGCGGCATGTTCCGGCGTGCCACCAATATGCAGCAACGCCGTTATACCGCGTCGTCGCGCGAGGTGGCGCGGCTCATGCGCCTGTTTCGCATCACCATCGATACTCTCGCGCAGGCCGACGAGGAGGGCCGCGACCCGATCGCGGCGCTGGAAACCGCAGTCGGATGGCCCGCGCTCATGAAGGCGCGGGGCCAGGTGGGTGAGATCGCCGATACCGTCGAGCAGGATCCGCTGGTAATCGCCACGGACAGATATGCGACACTCCGCAAGTTCGCGCCGCTGCTGATCGAGGTGCTGGACTTCCGATCGGGACGCGGCAGCGCCGCCAGCGTGAAGGCGATCGACATGCTGCGCGATCTGAACGCTTCCGGCAAACGTGACGTACCGGCCGACGCGCCGATGCCATTCCGCAAGGAATGGCGCAGGCTGGTGGTGGGCACCGACGGCCGGATCAACCGCCGCCTCTATGAAACCGCGACGATGGCGCACCTGCGCAACAAGCTGCGATCCGGGGATATTTGGGTGGAGCGGTCCTCGGGCTATCGCCGGTTCGACAGCAATTTTCTCTCGGCCGAGGCGAGCGCGCCGATCGTCGCGGGATTGAATTTGCCCCCATCTGCCGACGCCTGGCTGGCCGAGCGAACTGCCGAGCTCGATCGGCGGTTGAAGCGGTTCGCTCATGACCTCTCGAACGGTCGGCTCGAAGGCGTCCGGCTCGTCGATGGCCGGTTGCAAATCACAC
>CAJYHD010000123.1 GCA_913773715.1 uncultured Sphingobium sp. | reverse complement strand
GCGCAGGATATGCGGTCGGCTTTCATCGAGGCCGCCCCGCGATCGCGAGGCTTCCAACGGAAAGCTCATCATCATGTCGGCAGCGGAAAACTCATCGCCCGCAAAGTAGCGCCGCCCGGCCAGTTCGCCCTCCAGCCAGTCGAGATGATCGTCTAGCATTCCCTGCACCGTCTTCAACGCCGGCTTGCCCAACAGCCCCAGCTTCCTCACGACCAGTAAAGCCAGCAGCGGCGGCATCATCGATCCCTCGGCATAATGCAGAAACTGCCGATAGCGGATGACACCCTCCGCATCGGCAGGCGCACCGAAGCGACCGCCCGACCGCGCCACCAGATAGTCCATGATCGCACCCGTCTCGATCAGCCGATGCCCATCGACCTCGACCACTGGCGATCTCCCCAGCGGGTGGATGGCGCGCAGGCTGGCAGGTGCGCGCATCGTCCGCTTGTCCCGCTCGTATCGCTTGACGTCGTAAGGTTCGCCCAGTTCCTCCAGCAACCAGAGGATACGCTGCGAGCGGCTATTTTCGAGGTGATGGACGATGATACTCATGCGCCTCGCCCCGTCTTCAACACCTCGGCAAAGGCTGCAACGCCAGCACCAGCGCCGCCCGCATGGTTCCACACCGCGCCGCTCACAGCCAGAAAATCAGCCCCGGCGCGGACCAGCGGCGCGGCGTTGTCCGCCGTCACCCCCCCGATCGCGACGCACGGCAGTTCGAACAAAGTCGTCCACCATCCCATGATCGACGGATCGGGGCGATGGAATGTCTCCTTGGTCGCGGTCGGGAAAAACGCGCCGAACGCGACATAATCCGCGCCTTCTTCACCCGCCTCCATCGCCAGATGGCGGCTGTCATGACAGGTTACGCCGATCTGTACCTTCGGTCCGAGCAGCGCCCGCGCATCCTTGACGCTGCCGTCGCCTTGTCCCAAGTGGACGCCATCGGCCCACAGCCGCTTGGCAAGCGTCATGCTGTCGTTGATGATGAAGGCGATCTCCCGATCGGCGCACAGCCGTTGCAACGGCTCCGCCGCGTGTGCGATCGCATCGTCATCCAGTCCTTTCAGCCGCAACTGAAATGCCGCCACGTCGCCGCCGTCGAAAGCCTGCGCTAGCCGCTCGGCAAAATCCGCTTCGACCGTAGGCGGCGATATCAGGTAGAGCTGGCAAGGCGGGCGGAAGCCTTGCTCGAACTGGTCAGCGAAATGCGGGTCGAGGGCCAGTTCCTCGTCGGTAAAGTCGTTCATGCCGCCTTATAGCCGCTGCATGCAGCGCGCCAAGGGGAATGACGAGCCGGGTGATCCGAAAGACCGCCCGGCTCGAACAGGATCAGGCTGCGACCGACTGCTTCGCCGTAGATGCTGCGTAGATTTCATCCACGGCTTCACCCAGCGACGCATTGAACTCTTCATCGGTCATCTGGTGGCGCAGATCGTTGAGCAGCGCGCGGCTGAAGCTTGCGATGATGCCACGGTTCTTCGCCAGTTCCGCGCACGCCTCGGTACGGCTAAACCCGCCCGACAGCGCGACGACGCGTAGCACCTTGGGATGATCGACCAGGGGATCGAACAGACCGGCCTTGGCAGGCAGCGACAGCTTCAGCATCACCTGCTTACCGTCGGGCAGCGCGTCGAGGTTCTTCAGGATTTCTTCCAGCAGAATCTGGTCCGCCTCCGCACGCTCGGGCGACTTGATGTTCACTTCCGGCTCGATAATCGGCATGAGGCCAGCGGCCAGCACTTCGCGGCCCAGTTCGAACTGCTGCTTGACGACGGCAGCGATGCCCTCACGGTTGGCGAGGTTCACGACGGAACGCTCCTTCGTTCCGAACACGCCCAGACCCTTGGCGCGCGAAAGCAGATCATTGAGGCCCGGAATGGGCTTCAGCATCTGTACGCCGTTCGCCTCATCTTCCAGTCCCTTGTCGATCTTGATGAAAGGAACCACGCCGCGCACGATCAGCGCCTGCGGGGTAGGCTTGCCGTCCACCTGACCGTCCATCGTCCGCTCGAACAGGATCGCACCCAGCACCTTGTCACCGGTGAAGGCCGGCGAGGTGATGACGCGGCTGCGCATCTGGTGGATCAGGCCGAACATTTCTTCGTCGTTGGACCAGGCACCCTCTTCCACGCCATAGCCCTTCAATGCCTTGGGCGTCGAACCGCCACTCTGGTCGAGCGCGGCGATGAAGCCATTGCCGTCCGCGATCTTCTGTTTCATGTCCTGATCGAGCATCTGCACATACCTTCCCTCTGGGGTCGCGCAGCCGTTGCGGCCGCGCTTGAAATCGGATGATCGTCGGGCATCGGCTCGACCATCAGCGATGCCGCCTCTCCAAGCGTACATCAGCAACATCGGCTGTTAGCCAGTCGCCTGCCGCACCGCAAGATAAGTCGCCACGCATTGGAATCATCGTCGTTATCGGAAGCAGGGAAGTCAGCACCAAGTCCATTGCGATTTGCAACTTGCCATGCTGCTGCGCCGCACAATATACGAGCGAGCCAAACTCCAGCATTGTAGAGACGTCATGACCCAAGCCACAGCCGCCGCAGCAACAGCCCCTGACACGGAGCTTTCGCATTTCACGCTGTTGCTGATGGCGGTCGCATGCGGCGTCATGGTCGCCAATATCTATTATGCGCAAACGCTGATCGATGTGATCGGGCCGGAGATCGGCATATCGTCGGGCGTGGCGGGTCTTATCACCACGCTCACGCAGTTGGGCTATGGGCTTGGCCTCTTTCTCGTCGTGCCGCTTGCCGACCTTTTCGAAAATCGTCGCGTCGTCCTCGGATCGATCATGGTCAGCATCGTTGGCTGCGTCGGCATTGCCCTGTCGCAAGGGCCATCCACCTTCCTTTTCGCATCGATCGCGATGGGCGTAGGCGCGACCGGAGCGCAGGTGCTCGTGCCGCTCGCCTCACACCTTGCCCGGCCTGACAAGCAGGGTCAGGTTGTCGGAACGGTGATGAGTGGTCTTCTGTTCGGCATCATGCTCTCGCGTCCGGTCGCGAACTTCCTGGCCGGCTCCTTCGGCTGGCGTTCCGCTTTCTGGCTGTCCGCCGTCGCGATGACCTTGCTCGCCATCGCGCTGCTGCGAGCCTGCCCCCGTCGCGAGCCGCGAGGCGGAATGCGTTACGGCCAGGCCCTATCTTCTACTTTCGCGCAGTTGGGCCGCTTTCGCATCGTGCGGATGCGCGCCTTTTATCAGGCGTCGATGTTCGCGGTCTTCAACCTCTTCTGGACCGCTGCGCCCTTGAGCCTCATCCATGACTTCCATCTGGGACACGCCGGCATCGGCACCTTCGCGCTTGCGGGCGCAGCCGGTGCGCTTGTCGCGCCGGTCGCGGGTCGGCTGGCCGACGCCAAGCTGACGCATCCCGCAACACTGGGCGCCCTACTGGCAATCGTTGCGGGTTTCCTGCTCGCCGACTGGGCGGTCGCCGCAAGCAGCCTGATCGGCTTTACCGCGATGGCAATCCTGATCGATGGCGCGGTGCAGATGTGTCAGATCACCGGACAAAAGCTGATCTTTTCGCTCGATCCGCACGCGCGCGGCCGGATCAATGCCGCCTACATGACCGTGATGTTCGTGGTCGGCGCGTTGGGATCGGTGGTCGGATCGCTGACCTTTTCGCTTGGCGGATGGAACGCCAGCGCGCTTACCGGCGCAGCGATCGGCGCTGTCGCGACCCTCGTGTTCCTAATCTTCGACAAGGGGGCCAGCGTCAGCCGCTGACCCCAGACTGCTTCAGCGATAGAGCGCCTTCACGCCCGGCAGTTCCTTGCCTTCCATCCATTCGAGGAAAGCACCACCCGCCGTCGACACGAAGCTGAAGTCCGCCGCCGCACCCGCATGGTTGAGCGCCGCAACAGTATCGCCACCGCCAGCGACCGAGGTCAGTTGCCCTTCCTTGGTCAAGGCCGCCGCCGTCTTGGCGAGCGCAACCGTGGCCGCATCGAACGGCGCGATCTCGAACGCACCGAGAGGCCCATTCCACACCAAAGTGCGACAATTCTTGAGCGCATCGCCCAGAGCCTCGACCGCCGAAGGGCCGACGTCCAGGATCATTTCGTCCTCTGCAACTTCATGCACGTTGCAGGTACGGACCGACGGCGGGTTGGCGGCAAATTCCTTCGCCACCACCACGTCATACGGCAGATGGATCGTGCAACCGGCAGCATCTGCTTTGTCGAAGATTGCCTCCGCCATCTCCGCCAGATCCTTTTCGCACAACGACTTGCCGACATCGACGCCCCGCGCGTGGAGGAACGTGTTCGCCATGCCGCCGCCAATGATCAGGTGATCGACCTTCGCCACCAGATTGTTCAGCACGTCGAGCTTGGTCGAAACCTTCGCGCCACCCACGACCGCCGCGACCGGTTTCACCGGCTGGCCGAGCGCTGCTTCGAGCGCGTCCAATTCTTTCTCCATCGACCGTCCGGCAAAGGCGGGCAGCTTGTGCGCCAAGC
>CAJYHD010000122.1 GCA_913773715.1 uncultured Sphingobium sp. | reverse complement strand
GTCGTCAACCGCCTGCTGATCCGGCCGCTGGTGATGCTGCGGCGCGTGGTGGCGGACTATCAGCCAGGCGAAGTGCTGCAACCGCTCCAGCGCATGCGTACCCCCGCCAAGGAGATCGTGGCGCTGGGCGAGACGTTCCGCGAAATCAGCGAGGATGTGGCTACGCACGAAGCGGAGATGGCGGACGGTCTCGACACGCAGCGCAAGCTGACGCGCGAGGTGCATCACCGGGTCAAGAACAACCTCCAGATCATTGCCAGCCTCATCAACCTGCATGCACGTTCGGCCCATGAGCCGGAGGCTGTGGAAGCCTACGCGTCAATCCAGCGGCGGGTCGATGCGCTTTCGGTGGTACATCGCAACCACTTCGCCGAGCTGGAGGAAAATCGCGGCGTAGGCGTGCGCGCGCTGATCAGCGAGTTGTCCGCCAGCCTGCGCGGCACCGCGCCTGCTTCGGCGCGGCGGTTCGGCATCCAGATCGAGAGCGACAATCTCCATATCACGCAGGATGTTGCGGTACCAGTTGCCTTCCTCATTACGGAACTGGTCGAACTGGTGATGATGCTCGACCCGCAGGGGGCGATGCGTATCCTGGTACCGCTGGAGTCGGGTCATACCGATCGGGCGAAGTTGATTATCGAAGCGCGCGGCTTGCGCGATACGCCGGAGATGACGGCGCTGCTCGCCGATCGCTACGGCCGGGTGTTGACCGGCTTGTCGCGCCAGCTCCGCGCCCCGCTCGTCCATGATGGCGAGGCGGGACGCTATAGCATCGCGATCAGCGTCGTTCCTTAACGGCGCAGATAGTCGCGGCGGAAATCAGCAGCGAAGGCAGCGAAGCGCCCTTCCGCGATGCTCGTGCGGATCGCCTGCATCAGATCCTGGTAGAAATGGATGTTGTGCTGCGTCATCAGCATCGCGCCCAGCATTTCGCCTGCCTTCACCAGATGGTGGAGATAGGCGCGGCTCCATGTCGTGCAGACCGGACAGCCGCAGCGCGGATCGATCGGCTCCCGATCCTCGGCGAAGCGGGCATTGCGGATATTGAGCGGTCCGTTCCAGGTGAAGGCCTGTCCGTTGCGGCCCGATCGCGTGGGCAGCACGCAATCGAACATGTCGATGCCGCGCTCGACCGCGCCGACGATGTCGTCGGGCTTGCCGACGCCCATCAGGTAGCGGGGCCTGTCAGCAGGCAGCATGTCGGGCGCGAAGTCGAGCGTGGCGAACATCGCCTACTGCCCCTCTCCCACCGCCAGGCCGCCCACGGCATAGCCGTCGAAACCGACCTCTATCAGTTTTTCCGCCGATTGCTGACGCAGGTCACGGTCGAGCGATCCCTGCTGGATACCGAATAGTGCGGCGCGGTCCGCATGCTCGCCGCCTGCGTCGAAGCCGTCACGCGAGCGCTTGGCCCAGCGCATCGATCGCTCCATCGAGCGTCCTGCCTCGTCATGGGCGCAGCCATTCTTGGTGCATTCGTCGAACGCCATGACGATGTCGCTGTCGAGCAGGCGCTGAATTTCCATCGAGCGCTCGGGCGTCAGCATATGCTTCGACCCGTCGATGTGGCTGGAGAAGGCGACACCCTCCTCACTCATCTTGGTCAGGGCCGAGAGGCTCATCACCTGATAGCCGCCGCTGTCGGTCAGGATCGGGCGGTCCCAGCCCATGAAGCCGTGCAGCCCGCCGAGGCGCGCGACCCGCTCGGCTCCGGGACGCAGCATGAGATGATAGGTGTTGCCGAGGATGATGTCGGCGCCGGTTGCGCGGACTTCGACAGGACGCATCGCCTTGACCGTGGCGGCGGTGCCAACCGGCATGAATGCGGGCGTGCGGATTTCACCGCGCCGCATCTGGATCAAGCCGGTGCGCGCCTTGCCATCGGTGGCGGCTATCGAGAAGGAAAAGCGGGGATTTGTCACCCGCCGCGCTCTAGGATCGAACGACGTTCAGCACAAGAGCAGGGGAAAAGCCGCTCCTAGCCTAGCCGACGCACGCCATCGAACAGCAGCATCGCATCGACATGGAAGCCTTCGACCCGGCGATAGCGGCCGATGAACGGCAGGCAGTCCGCCGAGAGACGCAGCATCCACGGCTGTCCATTGGCATCCTGCAATGTCAGCGTCGCTTGGCGGCGGGAAGATTCGATCGGGGTCATACCTTGGGATGGTATTTGATCAAGGTTAAGAAATTCCTGCCGGATATGATTTACCGGAGCCGTTAACCCTATTTTGTTGCCCTGACGCAACAAAAGTTGCGAAGCGCGGCAAATGGCGCAGCGTTCATGCAACAGTTTCGTTTAAAAATGGTTAAGGGAGCACCGGCGCTTTGTACATGGATTGCATCAGGCCCGGGCCGCTGGTTGAATCACCCAGCAGCATAAAAACGGGGGCGCACAACATGGATACGGGCCGGTTCGGCATGCGGGTGGAGACGACGGACTCCGCGCATCAGGAGGCTTATCTTCACGCGGAAGCGCATGGTCGGAGCATTGAAGATAGGCGAGTGGTGCCGATCGAGACGGGAGGATCATCCCTCTTCGACCTCGGCCAGATCGACGTGAGCTGGGATGCGGAGGCTGCGACGCTCTGGGCGTTCATGACGCCAGAACATCGCCCCAATTTCAGCCTCGCCATGCTGCGCGACGTGCGCACATGGTATAGCGAAACCAAGCGGCTGTTCGACGCTGGCACCCTGCCCGTCAAATATATGGTGGCGGGATCGCGCTTTCCGGGTGTGTTCAACCTGGGTGGCGACCTCGAACTCTTTGCCGGCTGCATCGAGCGCGGCGACCTCGCAGGCCTGGTGCGCTATGGCCACGCTTGCGTGGATGTGGTGCATCGCACCTGGCGCAACGGCGACATGCCCGTCGTCTCGATCGCGCTGGCGCAGGGCGATGCGCTGGGCGGCGGGTTCGAGGCGCTGCTGTGCTTCGATGTCGTGATCGCGGAGCGCAGCGCACGCTTCGGTCTGCCGGAAATGCTGTTCGGCCTCTTCCCCGGCATGGGCGCCTATTCGATCCTGGCGCGCAAGCTGGGGCGGCTGGCAGCGGAGCGGATGATCCTGTCGGGCAAGGTCTATAGCGCCGAGGAAATGTACGACATGGGCATCGTCCACACGCTGGTGGAAGATGGCGAAGGGGAGCAGGCGGTGCGCGACTATATCGCCGGCAACCGTCCGCATCATGCCGGGCATGTCGGCGTGTTCGAAGCCGGGCGGCGGGTCGATCCGCTGCACTATGACGAGTTGAAGGACATCGTGGAAAATTGGGCGGCGTCCGCGCTCAAGACGGATTTGCGCGACATCCGCATGATGAAGCGTCTGGCTTCAGCGCAGACGCGCCTCGGGAAATAGCGACCGGGTAAGTAGCCGTCAGGCGGTGCGGCGCGCCTGGATCAAGGTTGCCGCCGCGCCGGGATGATCCGGCCGCTCCTCCAGCAGCGACAGCAGCTTGGCGAGCGGCATCGGACGACTCAGGATGAAGCCCTGAAGATTGGTGAAGCCCGCATCCTGCGCGTAGCGGAGCTGCTCCTCATTTTCGATCCCCTCCGCGACCGTCTCGACATAGAGCGCGCGGGCGAGTTGGGCGACCGACTGAGCGATGACGCGATTGCGTGGATTTTCGCCGACGCCCTTCATGAAGCTCTGATCGACTTTGATCGTATCGAATTCATGCGTGCGCAGCGAGCCGAGCGAGGAATAGCCCGTGCCGAAATCGTCGAGCGCGAGGCGCAGCCCGATGCGGCGCAGTTCGTTAAGGATGAGGTGCGTGCGCCGGTCGTCTTCAAGGAAGATCGATTCGGTAACTTCCAACTCAAGGCGGCGAGCGGTGAGGCCTGATGATAGCAGCGCCGAAATCACTGAACGCGGCAGGCCATCGGTCTTGAGCAGGGCGGGCGAGATGTTGACGGCGACGCGGATGTCGCGCGGCCACTTCATTGCGTCCTGACAGGCCTGCCGCAGCGCCCAGTGCGTCATCGGTTCGATAAGCGCCGTGCTTTCGGCGATCGGGATGAATTCGCCGGGCGATATCATGCCATGGACGGGATGGTTCCAGCGCATCAGCGCTTCGCACATGGCTATGCGGCCGGTCGCGCTGTCGAAGATCGGCTGGTAATAGAGTTCCAGTTCGCCGTTGGTAAGCGCGGTGCGCAGGCCTGTCTCCAGCTCGTAGGTCCGGTCCTGCTTCTCCTTCATGCTCCAGTCGAAGGTGGTGAAGCGGTTCCGCCCCGCATGTTTCGAGCGATAGAGCGCAAGGTCGGCATGCTGGAGCAGTTCGTCGCCCCCCTTCCCATCCTCCGGCGCGACGGCGATGCCCATCGATGCGGTGACGGTCAGCTGATGGCTGCCAATCTCCATCGTGCCTTCGACCGCGCGCATGATGTCGGACGCGATCATCCGCGCTTCGTCCCGATCCACGCCGGGACAGATGAGGACGAATTCGTCTCCGCCGAAGCGCGCGACATGGCCGCGACTCCCGAGGATCACCGTCAGACGTTCCGCCACGCCGCAGAGCAGCTGGTCGCCGACGATATGGCCGAGCGTGTCGTTGATCTCCTTGAACCGGTCGAGGTCCATCCAGAGGATCGACATCGGGATGTCGTCGTCGACACGATTGTCGAACAATTCGCGCAGCCGCTTCTGCATCGCCATTCGGTTCTCGACGCCGGTCAGGCTGTCATAATGGGCGAGCCGCTCAAACTTGATGGCGAGCTGCGATTTTTCATATTTGCCCTGATGTGCGTCAAGGACGATGCGGTGCGTCGTCCGCGTGATCTCCGCCATGGCGAAGATCATGAGGAAACAGAGCAGGCCCAGGACAACATAGCCGATCCCGCCGACGAGGATCAGGCCAAGGGCCGTCGGCAGCAGTGAGAAGCAGGTCTGGCCGACCGCGACGGGAACACGCCCTGCGTTGCGGCCCGAAATACCGCCCGCGTAGGACGCGACCATGCCGACGGCGAGAACGTGCAGCGCCGCGTCATCGGTGAGGACGAGGGTCGCGAGCGCCTGAAGCCCCAGCAATGCTGCGTAGATCCAGGCGCCCAATTCATAGGCGATGCCCCAGATCGGGCGGGCGGGCTTTTCCTTGTGAGCCAGCGCTTGCTGAAAATAGAAGGAAGAGACGGACCGGCTGATCCCGACCAGCAGCACGAGGCTTGCAATGACCGTCATCGGCAGGATCGCGGCTTTCCACGCGAGGACGACGCTCAGCGAACCGCCGGAGATTGCGCCCGCCAACAATGATGCGGGAGAGGCGTAGAGCGCCTTGACCAACCCGTCGCGCACCTCGGCGCTCTGCTCCGAAACCGGTTCGGAGCGTCGCGTGGAGCGTATGCGCAGCAGCGCTGCGCCGAGAAGGCGGGAAAGGCGTGACACGTCGAGAGCATATTGACGCGATTGGCTTTCCATTTGGTAAACCATTGTCGATTGCTGCGACAAACGATCGGAACGCAATCGAAATGAATGATAAAATGGGCCGGTGGATTGCTCCACCGACCCATTTTCCAAGCTCGCGCTTGGAGGCATGAGACCCCGGCCTTCGCTGGGGTGACACGGTCACCGTGTCTGTCTTCGCCGCGATCGGACCACGGGCCGGGCGAACCCGGCCCGCTACGATCGCTTTAGAAGTCCATGCCGCCCATGCCGCCCATGCCGCCGGGCATCGCAGGGGCAGCGGACTTGTCTTCCGGCAACTCGGCGATGGTGGCTTCGGTGGTGATCAGCAGACCAGCGACCGAGGCAGCATTCTGGAGCGCGGTGCGCACGACCTTGGTCGGGTCGATGACGCCAGCGGCGACCAGGTTTTCGTACGTGTCGGTCGAAGCATTAAAGCCGAACGAAGTGTCGGTCTGGTCGAGCAGCTTGCCCGAAACGACCGCACCGTCATGACCGGCATTCGCAGCGATCTGGCGAACCAGAGCCGTCAGCGACTTGCGGACGATGTCGATGCCGCGGGTCTGGTCGTCGTTGACGCCGGTGACGCCTTCGAGAACTTTGGTCGCGTAGAGCAGCGCCGTGCCGCCACCGGGGACGATGCCTTCTTCGACGGCTGCGCGGGTCGCGTGCAGCGCGTCATCGACGCGGTCCTTGCGCTCCTTGACTTCGACTTCGGTCGCACCGCCGACCTTGATGACGGCGACGCCGCCAGCAAGCTTCGCCAGACGCTCCTGAAGCTTTTCACGGTCATAGTCAGACGTCGTGACTTCGATCTGCGCACGGATCTGCTCGGTACGGGCCTTGATCGAGTCATGCTCGCCAGCGCCATCGACGATGGTGGTGTTGTCCTTGTCGATGGTGACGCGCTTGGCGGTGCCGAGCATGCCGAGCGTGACGTTCTCCAGCTTGATGCCGAGATCTTCGCTGATGACTTCGCCCTTGGTCAGAACGGCGATGTCTTCCAGCATGGCCTTGCGGCGATCGCCGAAGCCAGGCGCCTTGACCGCAGCGACCTTCAGGCCGCCGCGCAGCTTGTTGACGACCAGCGTCGCGAGCGCTTCGCCTTCAATGTCTTCCGCGATGATCAGCAGCGGACGGCCCGACTGCACGACCGATTCAAGGATCGGCAGGATCGACTGAAGGTTCGAGAGCTTCTTCTCGTGGATCAGGATGTAGGGGTCAGCCAGTTCGACCTGCATCTTTTCCGGGTTGGTGATGAAGTAGGGCGACAGGTAGCCGCGGTCGAACTGCATGCCTTCGACGACGTCCAGTTCGAATTCGAGACCCTTGGCCTCTTCGACGGTGATGACGCCTTCCTTGCCGACCTTTTCCATGGCTTCGGCGATCTTCTCGCCGACTTCGGTGTCACCGTTGGCCGAGATGATGCCGACCTGGGCGATTTCCGACGAGCCGGAGACGTTCTTCGAACGGCCCTTCAGGTTCTCGACGACCTTGGTGACGGCGATATCGATGCCGCGCTTCAGGTCCATCGGGTTCATGCCGGCGGCGACGGCGGTCATGCCTTCGCG
>CAJYHD010000121.1 GCA_913773715.1 uncultured Sphingobium sp. | reverse complement strand
CGCTGCTTCTTGGGATCCCAACCGTGCGATGCGGTCCGAAAGGAAAAGATGCGCTCTTTTGCCCGGCTCTTTTCCTCGTCGCGACGTGCCCCGCCGAATGCTGCGTCGAAGCCGTGGAGGTTGAGGGCCTGCTTCAAGCCTTCCGTCTTCCACATGTCGGTATGAAGGGCGCCGTGATCGAAGGGATTGATGCCGCGCTCTGCCGCTTCAGGGTTTTGATATACCAGCAATTCCATGCCGCTTTCGTGCGCCATTCGGTCGCGCAGCGCGTACATCGCCTTGAACTTCCATGTCGTATCGACGTGAAGCAGCGGAAAGGGTGGCGGCGAAGGATAAAAGGCCTTGCGCGCAAGGTGCAGCATCACCGCGCTATCCTTGCCGACCGAATACAGCATGACGGGCTTGTCGGCCTCGGAAACGACTTCGCGCAGAATGTGGATACTTTCCGCTTCCAGACGTTCCAGATGCGTCAATGTCTTGGCGTCGAACATATGCCCTCCCAAACCTTGTTTTTCCATCTTCGACGATTTCGAACCATGTCTATGCTGGCGAGCGCTTCAAGCACGCGAAGATCGTCAAAAAGGCGAAATCTGTTTTGATATTTCATGAAACAACAGGATGCGCATGGTCTGTTGCCCAATCCACATCTGTAGCCGGGTGGTCAGTATCGCAAGATTATGTTTATGAGGACGCGTAAAGAGAAACTTCTTTGCCGGTCACTTACCCCGATTGCGTGTCAAGCATCTCGTTAAAGTTCGCAGTGAATGCCAGCCGATCATGGCGCGATCGGCACTGCCGCCACAGCGCGCAACCCATTCCACTCGCTCTCCGCAAGCTGGAGATGTCCTCCGTAAAGCGCGAGAAGGTCTCGCACGATCGCCAGGCCGAAGCCGTATCCGGCCATGCTTTCGTCGAGCCGGACGCCAGACATCATGGCCGCTTCACGCTGATCGGCCGGTATACCACAGCCGTCGTCATCAACGGCAATGTGGACAAGGCCATCGCCCACGACCGTCGTGACGATGACGGTCGTTCGTGCATGACGGGCTGCATTGTCGAGCAAGTTACCGAGGATTTCGGTCAGATCATGGGTTTCGATCGCCGCCGTGACTCCGTGCGGAGCTTTGCTCTCAATGGTCACGCTGCCGTACAGGGCGCCGACCGTAGCCACCAGATCGGCGATGACCGGAGATACGAGCGTCCTTGCCCGCCGCCCTATGGCCACAGAGCGTGCCCTCGCGAGATGATGGCGGATCACGCCTTCGATCCGCCTGACTTGGGCGGAAGTAGCCGGGTCGTCGCCAACCGTCAGCGCCAGCGTCGCAACGGGCGTCTTGAGCGCGTGGGCGAGATTGGCAGCGGAGGCCCTTGCAGCGGACAAAGCAATTGTGCTGTCGGCTGCCAAGGCGTTGAGTTCGACAGCAAGCGGCTTGAGTTCGGCAGGCTGATCCTCATCCACCGCATCGCGGATGCCGTGGCGAATGGCAGCTACCTGATCCCGCAGCACCAGCACCGGTCGCAGCCCGAATCGAAGTTGTACGAACGCTGCGATAGCGAAGATGGTCGCCAGCGTGAGGATGACCATCAGCAGGGGCGCAAGCGCCGCCCGGATCGGTCGATCAATCACGCGTGTCGGCGCCGCGACCGATAGCGCCACCGGCCCTGCCGATGACTGGATCGTGACGCGGCGAGCGTGGACCGCACCCTGATCGTCCCTGCCTTCCAAGGCCGCCGGACCATGTATAGCGCGAGCGTCCTGTGGAGCACCGGGTGGGAGAGGCGGATGGGGCGGGCCGGGGTCCAGTCTGGGGAAATCGGCCGATCCAACTTCTCCAGAAGCGCCCGCGATCTGCCAGCGCCATTCCGGTTCCGCCCCCAGCACGGTCAGACGCTGCTCAAGTCGGGTCCGGTCTATCGATCCATCGTTCCGAACCGCACTTGCCATCACCGCCAGTTGCGCATCGAGCCTTTGATCGAGGCTCTGCGTCACGAAACGCTCCAGGATATTCGCGGTCGCCCAGCCCGCGATCGCCAAAGCAACGATCGTCGTGATTGCCGCCATGATGAGCATGCGCGTGCGTAGCGACCAGTGTCTCACGAGGCGGAACCGCATGTCAGGCGATAGCCGCGACCACGAACCGTTTCGATCATCTCCGCGCCGATCTTGCGGCGCAGACGGCCGACGATCACCTCCAGACTATTAGAATCGACGTCCGTATCGCCTTCATAGACATGCTCCAGCAGCGCCAACCGTTCCACCACCACGTCGCGGCGCAGGACAAGGTGCGATAGCACGCGCCATTCGAAGGCGGTAAGGCGCAGTGGCAGTCCGTCCAGCTCGAACTGTCCCGTCTGATTTTCGAACAGCAACCTGCCGCACTCGATTCGCGACTGGGCATGTCCCGCTGCTCGCCGAACCAGTGCCCGCAACCGCATCATCAGTTCCTCGACGCGGAAAGGCTTTGTGAGGTAATCGTCCGCACCCGCCTTGAAGGCAGAAACCTTGTCTGACCAAGCTTCCCGCGCAGTCAGGACCAGCACGGGCAACCCCTGCCCACTCGCCCGCCATGCGGCCAGGATGGTCGCGCCGTCCTGGCCCGGCAAGCCGAGGTCCAGTACCGCCGCATCATAGCTTTCCGTGTCGCCCAGATGCTGCGCATCGATCCCATCGCTCACAAGATCAACTGCCCAATTTTCCGATCGCAGGTTGTGCGCAATCGCCTCACCGAGATCGCGATCGTCTTCCACCAACAGGATGCGCATCGTCTCGCTCTACCTCCCGCAGCTAAACCGAAACTGAACCAGCCGGTTCAGCGAGGGTCGGCTGCGACTCGCTACACAGGGTCATCGACAACCAAGGAGATGATAGATGGTCGATTTGCAACGCCTTAAGGCGCGGGTTTCTGTTCGAACGCGATTGATGACCGGAGCGATCTTGCTGCTGGCGCTTGGCGCAGCGGGCGGCGCGGGAGCGGTATCGCTAACGCGACCTGCGATCGAGATGGCGCCGACCGTGCCCACGGCGATCGCACGGCTTCCTCAGACAAGCGGCGTGGTCACCGTCAAAGGTCGCGTGGCAGAGGTGTATGGCGACCGCTTCGTAGTGCAGGATGGCAGTGGTCGCACATTGGTGGATGCCGGACGCGAAGGTGCGGGCGCAGTACGCACCGGCAGTGGACTGACCGTTCAGGGTCGCTACGACGACGGCCAGTTGCGCGCCTCTTACCTCGTTGATCCTGATGGGCGGATCGAGGCGGTAGGCGCGCGGCCGCCCCGTGGTGGACCGAGAGGACCGCGCGGTCCGGTCGAGGCGGGGCGAGATGGACCTCCTCCTCCCCCTCCTCCACCCGCTGGCCCGGATGGAGCCGTTCCACCACCGCCGCCTCCCGTTGGCGCTGGCGCACCGCCTCCCCCGCCCCCTCCGCTTCCCACCGGTACGGAAGCACCGCCGCCCGCGCCTGCCAATGGACGAGCACCGGTTGCGCCCCCTGCCCCGCCGCCGCCGGCATCATCGCCGATGAACCGATGACGATGGCCGCGCCGTGATCGACGCGACAGGCGAAAGATCGCGCCCCGCTCATGGATATTTCTCCCATGAGCGGGGTTGTGCCTTCTCGAAAATGCAGGAGATCGACGATGGCCACAGCCGCTGCACTCTCCGCCTCCTCACCGGCCTCTTCGACGGATCGAAAGCGCGCGACGCGATCGCTACAAGCCCTCAATTTCTTCATGGCCGACATGCAGGCTGGGATCGGACCGTTCCTGGGCGTATTCCTGCAACAGCGAGGCTGGCAGACCGGGCCGATCGGATCGGTCATGACCGCAGGCGGCATAGCCGGGATGGTGATGACCGTGCCGGCCGGCGCGTTCATTGATCATACGCAGAAGAAACGATGGGTGGTCATCGTAACGGGCGTTTGCACGGTCCTC
>CAJYHD010000120.1 GCA_913773715.1 uncultured Sphingobium sp. | reverse complement strand
AGGAAGGCCCCGCGCCGGCGGGGCCTTCGATATTAGGCGACGTTCGCGACCAGGTCGTCGATCATCTCGATCAGGACATTGTCGTCGGCCTTGTCGAGCTCATCCCACGAAATCGCATTCTCACCATGCCGATCGCTGGCGGGGTGGTCGACCTCGATCGTCACGCCGTGGCGGTTGGAGACGATCTTGCCCCGGATGCCTCGCGAGGCGACCAGCCCCTCCGCATGGACGCGGGCGGCTTCGATACGGTCGGTATGCTCATTCGACATTCGTAATCCTTTCCATGGCGGGGGGCGACCAGGCCGTCCCCCTTATTGAATATCGCACCCCTTCAATATGGGTGTCCCCGCGACCTCCGCCACGCTCTTGCAGAGCAGCTTGATCTGCGCGCCCTTGCTCAGGCTGGAGGCACGCGCCTGCGACGCCTTCGTCAGATTGGCGTGAGCCGACATAAATTCGTTCGGCGTGCTCAGCATCACCACCGGATCATTGCCGAAATCGAGATCGATCGATTTGATCGTGCCGGTCACCAGCAGGGGGGACGATCCATATTGCTGCTGGGCCGCAGCTTCGTTGGCATCATAGGCTTGGAAAAGTTGGGTAGCGGTGACCGCGATCGGCGGTGTCGACGGCTCAGCAGTCTTGGTCGCATCGGTGCTGCTTGCGTTGCTGCCGATGACGTACAGCACCACGAGGATCGCGATCAGTACCAGGCACCCAATCCCGGCCTTCGAGGGCGGTTTCCGCGCAGGCAGGGCGGGCGGTGGGGGCGTAGACCCCGCCTTGAGCAAAGCGGCCTTCTGTGTCTCGAATTCGGCATCGGTCAAAATGCCTTGGTCACGCAGTTGTGCTAACCGTATAAGTTCTTCGGAAACATTGGCCATTCGGTAGTCCTCCCCAATTTTGCCGCCCGGCGCGGTCACAATCGCGACCACTTTGGATGCAAAGTCCTGCGCGCCCTTAGGAACCCGCCACCCGTGCAAAGTCTAATCTGATTTTGCACGGGTGGCAGTGTCCGGCCCACCCGGCCAAGCGGCGCTTAATGCATGAATTTCCTGTCATTTCGCCGCGTACTCAGGCGATCGAGATAAGCATTCATCTTCGCCCGGCCGGGCTCGCGCAGGCGTATCGCGCCCGTTTCGTCCTCGGCGGCCAGAGCTTGCGATATCATCCAACCGATATAGGGCTCGGCGATCGCCACCTCGACACTGGCGGCGTTGATAAGCTCCGCCCGGGTTGCGGCGCGTCCTTCCGCATCCGCGATATACAGCAGCAGCAGCATGTCCCAGGCGGGCTCGCCGAAACCGTCCTCGATGCCGGCAAAGGCCGCGTCGCGCTCCCGTCGCGCCGCGTACATCTCGGCCGCGAGCCGCGCGCGTTCGACGCGGATCATAGCCAAGGCTCCGTCAGCCGGCGATCGGCGATCCCGCCAGCGTTTTCCAGTCCGCCTCGACTATCCCGGCCGCGAGGCGATCGCGATAGCGCCATGCGCCGATCGCGGTCGTTATCACGATGGGATAGGACCAGACCTGCGCCTGGAACGCATAGCCGGTCGCATGCATCGTCGGATCGATCAGCTTGGCCAGGTGCGCGACCACGGCCGCCAGTTGCCAGCCGGCGACCCATTGCGTCCAGTGACGTGTCGATCGCCAGGCCAGCAGGATCAGCGCCAGCAACAGCACCAGGTCGAGCAGGAAGGATCCCATTTCGACCGTGGCATAGCTGCTCCCGTCGATCGTCCGGTGCACCAGCTCGTCCACCGCGAACGCGGCCAGATACAGCCCGCCGGCGATCCGCTCCGGCGCACCACCGCGCGCCAGGGCGTACAGACAGGACAGCCCCAGCACCGCGAGGAAGAGGAACAGGCTCATGCCTCATCCCTTCGGGCCGCTGTCCGTGGCAAGTCAACAGGGCCTTATCAGGCCGCATTGGCCACGACGGTCAGGCCGACCTTGGCTTCGCGCGGCGTGTCGCCATGATCGCCGAACTCCTGGCCGTCGACGCCCATCGTGTCCTGCACCGCGCGGAAGCCGTCATGCGCAGCGTGGACCGCGTCGCGGGTCGCCATCAGGTTGCGCTGCGCCTCGACGATGCGGGCGAGCGCGTCATGGCCGGCACGCAGGGGCAGGCGGGCCTTCTCGCGTCCTTCGACCGCCGCGATCTGCACCTGCGCCAGCAGGGCGAAGGCGGCGTCGAGATGCTTTTCAGCCTCGCACAGCGGCGCTCCGACCGAGCGCACGACTTCGAGGCGGGTGGAAAATTTGGTCACGTCGATCTCCCCGGCGGGGGAGGCCCCCGCGACTATTTCGTCAGTCGATCGAAGGTGTGCAGCGCCGGCCGCAGCAGCGACGGAACCGTGGAACCCAGGGACAGCGCCAGAGACAGGGCGATCATGGAGCCGATCGCGATGATCGCGATCTGGCGCAGGACCTGTCCGAGCGACTGCGTATCTGGTTGCCGGTTGCGATTGGGCTGCGGCCAGAAAGGCGTCTTCGTCGACGCCACGGGGGCTATCGGCGCGGGGTCCGGGGCCACCACCCCCGGAGATTCGTCCCCCGTTTTATCGGGGGGCGTGATCGGCGCCGATCCAAAGGCGATCGCCGCCGCCTCGCGCCTGTTGCGCGCGCCCAGCTGTTCCATCGCCTCCTTGATGTACCCGTCAACCGTCGCCGCGCTGATGCCGAGCTCGACCGCGATTTCCTTCGACGTGCGGCGCTCCCACACCAAACGAAGGCACTCCCGCTGGCGGGGGCTCAAACGTGACGCGGGTTCTACGGTCATGGGCGGCCGGATATGACCGACGAGGTGTATCGGTCCATCCCGGCCTGCGAGTATGGGTGTCGGCCGTGCGACATAGAGTGCTCGGTCATCGTGTCGATACGGGATGAGCGGTGGCGGGCACTGCATCGTCTGATGCTGTCGGCTCGATCGGGACCAGGTGCCCCGGCGAACCGAAGTGAAGATCTCGCACGCGCGACAGCGCGATGGGAAGCATCTCAGCAAGCTGCAGAGCTTGCTCGTCCGACGTGGCACCCTGATCGACCAGCTTCAACATGCCGTCGAACATGCGCTTCAGCGCCGGGGTCGGGGGGAGGACCATCGGCATCATGATGGCCGTAGCCCCCGCTGGCGCGGGCGGGGGCGCGTTTTCATCGGGGTCGTCCGTCTCGCCGGTAAGATAATCGACTGTCGTGCCGAGCGCGCGGGCGATCTTATGGAGGTGGACGGAGGATTGCGATGTCCCGCGCACAAGGGCGTTGATCGTCGGCTGACGAAGGCCGACCTGCCTGGCCAACCACGATTGGCTTTTACCTAGCAATGCCAGACGTATGAGGATGCGGTCGCCGATCATCGGCGCGCCAAACTATAGACAAATTTATAGATCGCCACATAGTCCTCTCATTGACTAGCCTATAGAGATGTCTATAGTGTCATGTATGGACTCGGAGCCGACCATGCATGAAGCACTGCTGCTGGCAGTCCGCCAACAAGGCGGACAGTCGCAGACGGCGCGGAATCGCGGCGTCACACAGCCGACGGTCCACTATTGGCTCAATGTCATGAAGAAGTGTCCGCCGGAGCATGTGATTGGAATGGAAGAGGATAGCGGGGTTTCGCGACACCTCCTGCGGCCCGACATCTATCCGTTCGAAACAGCTCCAGCGCCGACGCCAGCGGCCCCGCCGTTGATCGTGGCAGCGAATGAGAATGGCGTCTGATTATGAAGCACGCGTCATTCAACCTGTTTCCCCCTTCCGGCCGCTCGCAGACCGGCCGGGAAGCGCGTGGCGGTTTGGCCGTCCTCCGCCCGCGCAAGCCCTGTCTGCGTTTTCCGAGTGCCTGGGTGGGTGCCGATTGTCTCCCAGAATCGGCACCCACTTTTCTGGCCCACGAGCTGGGGCGCTGGCAGGCCGCCCCGCGCCAGTGTGCAGCCTGGCCGGGCGCCCGGCGCGCCCCGTCTGCCACCCGTTTCGAGGTCCGCGCATGACCGATCAGCAGGTTGTCGCCCAAGACACCCGCGCCCTGCGCAGCTGGAGCGCCATTGGCCACTATCCGAACAAGAAGGCATTCGTCTTCGGCACCGTCATGCTGCCGCTAGATGCTCGGCATGATGAAATCATGGCGGCGTTGCGCAGCAAATGGGCCGACGCATTTCCGATTGATTCCCCGCCCGTCTTCGATCCGATCATGGGAACGGTCTGGTTCCGGGTCGATGGCGAATGACCGCCATCAAGCCTCCCATGACGATCGAGGCCGCGCTGGCGCGTATCGCCGGGCAGCTGGAGGGCAGCTGGGCCGAGATGGCCGAGATCTGCAACCGCGCGCCCGCGACCGTGTACGCCTGGGGCAATGCCAACATGGGTGACTCGATCCCCATGGACTGCGCGATCAAGCTCGACATCGCGTATATGCGCGCGGGCGGGATCGGCGCGCCGATCAAGTCGGTCTATGATTTGAAGGTCGATTGCGCGCGCCGCATGGCGTTCGCCGACCAGGCCGAGCTCGCATCGCTCACCGGCAAGCACATCAAGGAAAGTGCCGAAGCGACGATCGCCCAGATTCTCTGTCATCAGCCCGGTGCGACACCCGGCGATTTGCGGACGGCCATCCGCGAAACGCAGGAATCGCTTGAGGCCACTATGGACACGTTGGCCGCTCTCAAGAAGAGCGCGGGGCTCGATCAGGTGGTCGACGTGAACAGGGGCTCTTCATGAGCGACGTAGCGAAGAAAGACCAGCGGATGCGCCTGGCCTGCCCGCATTGCGGCAGCGAGACGCGCATTCGGACCAGCCGGACGGTCAGTACGACCTATCGCCAGCTGTATCTCCTGTGCCTCGATCTGGAATGCGGCTTCACCTTTGCCGCCGACCTGACGATCACGCACGGCCTGTCCCCCAGCGCGAAGCCGAACCCGGCCTGCCATCTTCGCATGGCCCCGGCGCGGCATCGCGCGGACAATGATTCGCATCCTTCGCGTCGTCGCGGCCCGGAGGTGCCGCCGCCCGCCGCGAACGAAGACAGCCCGGCCGACGAAGCGACCGTCTAACAACCGCTCTTTCCCTTTCCGTCATCGCCGTCCCGCCGCCACCCCTGCGGCCGGGAACGGCTTTTTGCGTGCCGAGAAACCCGATGATCACAGCCCCTGCCCATGAACGAGCCGCCCGATGAGCCGCGCTCTCCGTGTGTCCATCAGCATCGCGCCCCTGATCGGCGTCGCCGTCTTCGCGGCGGTCTTCGATCATGCGCGCATCGGCGTCGCCGTCCTGGCGGCGGCTCTGTGGTTGCTCCTTTGGACCGTCGAGAATCTCCGCGCCGCCATCGAGGAGAAAAAGAAGTGAACCGCCCCGCACCGATCGCGGCCGAGCCGATCCTTGTTTTCATCGACGATCATCAGGCCCCCACCACGAGGTTCAGCCACACCCTGGTCCACGCCCAGGACTGCGAATGTCGTGAATGCCAGCCCGACCGGCTGGATGCGCAGGCGATGGCGTTGCTGACGATCGCCGGCTTCCTGGTCGCCACCGCGATCGCGCTGGTTATCGACCCGGCCGGTATGGTCGCGCTGCTGGCCGACATGGTGGGGGTGCGGTCGTGAGCACGGTTCGCGAAACGCTGGCCGGGCTCGTTGCCGCCCGCGCACTGATCGATGCGGCCGACATCACCGACGATGCCGATTTCTTCTGCGACCTGGGCTTCATGGTCACCGATCTGCTCGTATTGGCGGCGACCGCCGCAGTCGATTTCAAGATCAAGATCGCCGGCACCGAGGCGGCGGACTGGAAGACGTTTGGTGACATGCTGGCCACGGTTGAGGAACGTGTGGACAGCCTGGCCCCGGTGACCGACGCGGAGCGGCGTCTGTTCGTGGGTGTGGACATGGCCGAGCTGGACCGGCTGACCCAGAACATCAGCCGCCCCATCGAGGCGCTAATCGACAGCTGGTTGTCCGACAAGGCAGGCGCGCAGCTGCTCGCTGCAGCCACGCTGCGGGCGCTGCTGATCAACCAGGCGCGGATCATCACCCGCAGCGCCACGACCGTCGCCGATATCCCGGCCTTGGTCATGGGCTGCGAGGCGATCGTGCGCGATCGCGTCCAACAGGCTTCCGACCGCATCCTTCTGGAGATTGCCCGTGGCTGATAATCAAACCGGCATCGATGGCGAGGGCAACGTCACCGCTGACGAACTGCGCCTGCTGATCGAGCGCGCCGAGCGGCTCGAGGACGAGAAGAAGGGCATCAGCGACGACATCAAGGACGTGTTCGCAGAGGCCAAGGCACGCGGCTACGACCCGAAATCGATCAAGAAGATCATGGCGATCCGCAAGAAGCGGCGTGAGGAGTACCAGGAGGAAGAGGCGATCCTCCATGTGTACATGAAGGCGTTGGGGATGATTTGATGGCGACCCCGACGCATCAGGATATGGAGGCGGCCGGGCAATGGCTGATGTCGCATGGCGACGCCTTTGCACCGGCGGCTGTCCGCGACAGCCTGGCCCAGCTGATCGCCGAGGCGCGTGCCGCTGGGGGTGATCCGCAAAGCTGGCCGGATATCGGCCCTGATCCTCTGCAAGGCCCCCGCCCGCCCGCCCGTCTAGAGGCATCCCTTGCGATCTGTCGCGAAGGCTATGAGCGCCAACAAAAGGAAGTGCCCGATCAAACCGTCTTGGTCTGGCGCTGGCATCTTGGCGCGCTGATCGAGGCGGCCGCGCGCTGTCTTCGCTTCCACGGCAGCTGGCAGGCAAATGCCCGCGCCGTTGATGACGGAGCGCCGCGCGCCGTCGCGATCCGTGCCGCCCCGTTGCATTCATTCATGGCGATCGCCGAGGACATTGCCGACAGCCATGCGGTCATTCGCTCGGCCTATGCCGCCGTCGAATGGGACAGCCTTGATGAGAATGGCAAGGAGTGGATCGCCGCGATCGTGCGGGAGGCTTTCGCCCGATCGGCCGGGGGCAAGGGCGTAACGGCGTGAGCTCTACCGACCAGCCCAAGCGGCCACGCCAGGTCGTGCGCTCGCTTCAGGGCGGCTGCTTTACCTGCAATGGGCCGACTGCACTCTGGGTCGGCCCTCATGCTCAGGGCGTGGCGGCGCGGCATTATGACGCGACCAGGCATCAGACCTGGTGCGATGTCACCCTTTCCTACGTCTATGGTGCAGCGACCGAAGACGATCGCCAGACCGATATAGAAGACGCGATCGCGCGGGCCTGCCGATGATCGCCTTCTATTTCATACTCGAAAGCACGAACGGTATCGCGTTCGATGCCTTTCAAGATGTGGGGTTGCAGCCATGAACATGCCTAATGTTGTGCGATTGGATGCGCGATTAGCGCGTGCCGTCGAAATCGGGCGTGGCATCCGATTGGAAGCCCCCGATCTAGATATCCTCGCGAAACTCGGTCTGTTCGAGATCACACACCGCGCCAAGAATGAATTTTTGAAAGAACAGGCAGCATGCCGCGACGCGAGACTCCGGTCTATCAACGAGGAAAATACTGGCTCGACTTCGACAGGAAGTCAGACGGAACCCTCCGTAGCCCCAACCTCTACATCTTCTGGTACGATCCAGCCGCGAAGCGTGAACGCAGCGCGACGACGGGTACAGCAGATGAGCGGATAGCGACGCAAAAGCTTGACCAGCGCTATCTCGCCGATCGTGGGGAGGCGGCTGCGTTCTGCGAAACGTGCGGGCAACCACTGTCCCAAGCGAAGTCGTACCTGCTGACCGACGCGATCGCCGATTATAATCTGGAGTGGGGCTGCAACCAGGTGTCGGCCGACACGATCGTGTCGCGGCTGAATCACGTCACGGCCTTTCTGGACGCTGAAGAGGCGCGTGGCGCCGAGGGCCGGTTCGGCCTGGCGACGACGTGCGAGCTCGCCTGCAGCAAGGTCTTTGTAACCGCCTTCCGCGCCTGGTCACGGCAAGAACCGGTGGTCTGGAAGAACAAGAACAAGCAGGTCGTCCGGAGCCGGCCGCGCTCCCCGGCCGCGACCGAGGCGGCGATCGCGCAGCTAATCGCCGTGCTCAACCACGCCGCCAACGCCGAGCCGCCCCGCGTCGACAAGCGCCCGATCTACAAGCCGATCCCCGCCAGCCAGGTGCAGCGCAAGCGCCGCACCCGGATTGGGATCGAGGAGATCGCCGAGATGCTGGCCTACGCGGCCGAGCCCGACCGCCAGCGGGAATCGCTCCATGCGTTCCTGGTCGCGTCGATCTGCACGCTTGCCCGGCCGGGCGCGGTGGTCGACATCAACGTCGCGCCCGATCGCGGCCAGTGGTGGGCGGGATCGCCGACGATCGACCTCAACCCCGCTGGCCGCGCGCAGAACAAGAAACACCGCGCGTTGTTGCCCGTCGTGCCGCTGCTCGACCGCTGGCTCCGCGAAGAGCTCGCCCGGTATCAGGGGCTATCGCCCGAGGATCGCGAGGGCCGGGGCTGGCTGGTCAACTATTATGGCCGCGCCGTCCAGGACGTCGACCGCGCCTGGGACTCGATGCTCCGCAATCTCAAGATGCCCGAGACCAAAGAGTGGAAAGCCTACGTCCTGCGGCACAGCCTGGCGACGCTCGTCCGCAATCGCGGCGCGGAGCGCTGGGACTTGGAAGGTTTCATGGGTCACCGCTCCGGCAGTCAGACCGAGACCTACGCGATTGGCGAATTTCCGACCGTGGTGACGGCGCTGGAGAGCATCATTTCTGATTTGGACGCTCTGAAGCCCGGTGCGCTGTACCGGACTGTCACCGGAGCCGGACAATCCTACGCCTTCGAGAAGGGAGGATAAAATGGCCTAATTTCAATAGGTTGGGGATGGTGCCGCTTACAGGACTCGAACCTGTGACCCCCGCATTACGAACGCAAGAGATATCGCGGATTTCTGCCGATAGCTGACCGTTCCGAACCGGGCCAGGCGCAAATTTAGCCAGCGAAATCAGTGAAGCCTCTTGGTCAACACCGGAGTCTCACCGGAGCGCTTTAGGCTGTTCATCCCCATCCCGCCGGGCGGCGGGGCTTCATCACGCACACGCGGGCGCGGCTGTCGCATGCGATTCAGCCAGCCCTTTTGTGCGTCCTGAATACTTCGGTTGGGGAAGCCGAATGTCGTACGCATCAGCGCACGGGACTACCAAGATCATCACCGGCCTCGCGGCCAAGCTCGGGGGCAAGGTTCGCGGCGGCGATCCTGTTCACCGCCATTCGATCGACGAAAACGCGCCCGACGCGCAGCCGTGGGAGCACAATCGGTTTGCCACCACGGCCGAGCGGATCGCGACAGTCGAGACTCTGGTCCAAACCGCTCAGGAATTGAGCGCGCTCCACTACAAGCGCTTCCCCCGGAAGCAGCTGTTCGCGCTGAAGGCGGGGCAGGGGGCACTGGCGGCCGAGATCGATAGACTGATGGGCATGTCCCCGTCCGAGCGCCCGGTCGGCCGACTGGCGGTAGTCCGTCAGGAGTTGGCGGCGATCGACGCCGAGCTCTCCGAGGCAGAGCAACGCTTGCGCCCCGTCGACGTGAATGTGCTCCGAGCGATCCTGTCCTTCATGTGCGGAAAGACGGGGCGGATGTTTCCTTCAGGGGAAGAGATCGCGACCAGGGCGATCTGTTGCGTGAAAGGCGTATGGCGCTCACTCGCCCGCCTGCGCCACCACGGCTTTATAGATCGGATCAGGCGCAGCCGGAAAAAGGCCGACTGCGACGGCCATTTCGGCCCGCAGCGGGAACAGACTTCCCACGCATATTTCCTGAATCATCGTCGGACGATGGCGAAGCGGATCTACCAGCGCTTTATCCAGCTCCGTCAGATGCGATGGAAACGGCTGGGCAAAAACACACCTGCGCCCACGGATGCCACCCTACAGGCCCCCAGGGCCGTTCTAACGGGCAATTCTCCCTTGGCCGACGCCATCCACCGGCTGGGCATCTCTGTCGCAAACGCGAGTCCCTGAAAGTCCATGTATCAGGACCTTAAGAGCTAAGTGGATGAGGAGTCGCTATCGCGACACGTTGATTTGACAGCCGACCATGTGGAAACCGATCGCCTGCTAGTCCCCCCTAGCCGAGAGGGACCACCTCACGCACCCGAACGCCAAGATTTGGCTGTCGGGACGGGCGGCTTGCGCCGCCCAGGGCTATCGATGGGGGGAGAGCACGAACCATGCCACGCCATTTATACCGATCGCGCGGGGACAGGTTGTCTAGGCTTGCTTCGCACCGCATCAGGGTGCATCAAATCGCAACGCGCACAGTGGTCGATATCGCTGAATTTCCTGCAACGCAGGCCCTTCGACTGCATCAAATGCGACCCAAGAAGCCTGCGGGCGAGGCGCGGGGGCAAGCGCGGCGCGCCGGGTTGAGGTTTTCAGCGCGTAATTTTGTTGCGCGAAATAAAATAACAAAATTTTTGAAATTTTCTTACAAAATGTAATTTTATAACAAAATATACGTTTTTGCGTGGTATCGCTTGACACGCGCCCCGGGAAGTTCCGGGGCGCGTGCGGTTTTTCAGAACTATCGGCGAATCGGGTAGTTGCTGATGATCACCTCACCCACGCGCTTCGGCGCGGCCCCGCTGATCGTATAAGTAGTCTGCTCGCTGGCGATCATGAAGGCCGCAAAGCATGCGCGGACCCCCGGCGTATCGTTGAGCGAAAGCACGAACTTGCCCCGGATGCCGCCCAACTGGGCCGCGAGGCGGGCGAAGTCATCCCGGCTGAACACCTCGACGCCATAGTCGTCCTCGCAGCCCCAATAGGGCGGGTCGAGATAGAACAGCATCCCGGGGCGATCGTAGCGCCGGATGAAGTCGGCATAGCCCAGCTGCTCGATCACGACGCCACACAAGCGATCGTGCAGGTCCGCGAGATCCCGCTCAAGGCGCAGCACATTGAACCGGGCGGCGCTGCTGCTGTCGACGCCATAGCTGCGACCGGTCACCTTACCACCGAAGGCCAGGCGCTGAAGATACAGGAACCGCGCCGCGCGTTGAATGTCGGTCAGGTGTTGGGCGGGCAGGGCCTGCTGCCGCTGGAATTCGGCCCGGCTGGCCATGAGCCAGCGCATGTGGTCCATCAGTACCGTGTAGTGCTCTCGCACCACGCGGAAGAAGTTCACCACGTCGCCGGATATGTCATTGATGAACTCGGCCTTCGGCCGCTGTCGCCGGCGCAGGAAAATCCCGCCCATGCCCACGAACGGCTCTGCATAGCCGTCATGGTCGGTCTGATCGATGATGGGGACGATCCGGCCGGCGAGATTACGCTTGCCGCCGATATAGCCTGCCGCAGGCTTGGTGGCGGCGATAGCGATGCAATTGGAATTGGTTGACATAACGAGAGCGATACAGTCCATGCGCCCCGCCCGTTGCGCGGGTGCGGGGTGGCCAGGTCGGCCAATCTGGTCATGGCGAGGCTCTGTCTCGTCGTCGGTGCGGGTTGCAGCCCGCCCGGCCCCGTTCCAGCATCAAAGAATCGCGGACAACGCCCGCCTGTTGTCAGGCGGGCGGATACAACAGGGTTTAGGCTTTCGCCGTCCCGGCTTGGCGCTCATACGGCCGGAACCGCACCGCCTCGAGCCCAAGCCAATCGTTGAGTTCTAGCATGCGCATCATGAGCGGATCGATTTCCGCTTGGTGGAAGACGTCCGCTGCTTTCGCCACGTCGCCGAACCCGCCGGTGTTTTGCGGCACGACACCGAGGAGGACAGGGGGGACGCGGTGCGCCGCCAGGACGTCGTCGCGGGTCGTGCCCTTGACCCCCATGAATTCATCCTTGGCGGCGGCCTCACCGACCGGGATGACCTTCACCCCGTCCTTGTCGCCGCCCGGAATGTGCAGGAAAATATTTCTAAAGTTACCCGGACCCTTCGACTCAGCGATCGCCGCGTCGAGATCGTCCGCATCGGCGTCCGCGAACTTCTCCTCCGACACATACAGGATGTAACCGGCGTGGGAGCCATTCGCGAAATACCGGCGACGGAAAACGGTCGCCGCCTCGTTGAGCAGGCCCGACTGCAGCGCCGATAGCCATTCCGGCAGGCCATAGATTTCCTGCGCCAGGTCCTCCTCCCAAAGGTGGAAAACGCTGCCGGGCAGGAAGGTCGTTGCCTGCCGATACCCGTCGATCCAGAAATACTCATCATCCCGGCCGCGCCGCGTATTGATCGCTGGCGCGTTGACCAGCGTCATCGGTCGGCCGGCCAGGTTGTTGCGCCGTTCCAGATAGGCGTTGCCCATCGCCAGAAAATTCAGCGCGAACGCCCCGAAGTTTTTCCGATCGAGCCAGCGCGACGGCTCGAAATGGCGGACCAGTTGGTTGACCTTATACTTCAACGCCGAGCTATGATGCGGCGACATGTGACGCGACCGCGCCAGAGCCTCCATCTTGATCGGCGGTTCATACCAGCGACCGTTGAACCGCGCCTCCGCGTTACGCAGCAGGTCGCGCCGATCGAGGACGCCCTCCGGCTCGCCGAAGTGGAAGGCCCGCCGGCGCTGGACGGCCGTGGCGCTGGCGCCGATCGGCGGGGTCGCGGCGATCGCGGTGGTGGCCACGGGGTTCGCGCCGGCGCTGGCGATCGTCGGGGGCGTCTGATACATTACCTCTTCCAATTCTCAGGCGTGATTTGCGATTGCCGGTGTTCACCGGGTCGAGCGGTTCGTTGTGGAGGACGTGCATGATCGCCCAGGCGAGATCCGCGTGGCCGGTGTCGCCGGCGCGGGTGGCGACATAGGTGATCTGCTTCTGCGCGCCGGTGAGCTCGGCGCGGATCGACATGAAGCTCTGCGCGATATCCAGCGCGCCGCTGTCGAACTGGATGCGGCGGCTGGAAAAGACGTTCTTCGCCTTCAGGACCATCTCGGTCTTGACCGCGACATTGTAGTCGATGCGGCGTGCAGTCGGGAACGAGTTGCGGATGACCTTCCAGGTCGCTGCGCCCATGCCGGTGCTGTCGACCGCGATGTAACCGACATTGTAGCGATCACGGAACGCCAGCACGAACACCGCCAGCTTCTCGAAATCGCATCCCTTCAGGCGATGTTTTTCAAGCACGCGGAAGACGCCACCCGGCTTGTCCGGCGGTGCCAGCACGACCACGGCCGCCTCGTCGCCGGCCGCGCTTTCCGCCGGGTCGACGCCGATGTGGACCTCGCGATCGCCATAGGGGCGCAGCGCATAGGGATCGTAATCCTTCGACCAAGCGTCCCAGCTGTCGACCATCGCCCGCCGCATGAGCGCGAACGGGAACATCGACGAACTGTCGTCGACGAAATTGCACATGAACAGGTTGTCGAAGATGTCGGGCGCATAGCGTTTGCGCAGCCGTTCGATGTCGAACAGGTCGCACCCGCCCGCCTCCGCGTCCATGATCGACACGCGCTGACGCCAGATGCCATCAGGCCCCAGGACGCCGCGCCGCAGGTCCTCGTCGCTGAAGTCGAACTTGACGCGCTCCGACTTGTCCCGGCCGTCATTGTATTTCTCACCCGACCAGGTGCGGTACGCCTGGTGGGCGATCGTCGACGGCGTCGAGAAATAGGTTATGCGGTAGCGCTTCTGTGACGCCATGGCGCTGGCCACGTCGTCGATCTGGTCGAAGCCGTAAATCCAGAACGCTTCGTCGACATAGACGTCGCCGTGATAGCTCTGCGCCGTCCGGTAATTGGTGCCCAGAAAATAAAGCTTCGGGCTCTCGCCATTCGGACCCTCGACCCCGTCCAGGTCGAGGACGATGGGGTCGCCTTCCAGCTTCACACCCGTCACCGACATAACGAAATCGACGATGTACTGGCGGAAGTTATTGGCCTGCGCGCGGCTGGCAGAGATGAAGATTTGGTTGTTGCCGGTTTCCAGCATTCGGATGAATGCTTCGCGGGCAAAGTAATATGTCGCGCCGATCTGGCGGCTTTTCAGAATGAAGCGCGTCGACATCGCTGTCGACGACATCAAATCGTCCTTGGAACCGCGCCAAGCCAGCTGATAGGCGAACAGGCCCTGCTCGAACGCGGCTTTCACCTCCGCGATATGGTCGGCGGTCAGGTGGTTCTTGCGCGCTTTCTTGCGCTCACCGGCGTTGCGGTTGGCGACCTTGGGATTGAGATCGCCTTCATGACCATCGGGCGCATTGTGCCGACGAACCCGCGCCTGGCGCTCTAGGAGCCGGCCGAGCGCGTCCATCGACTTCAGGTCCGCGCCGGTGTGATGCTCTTTCCAGATGAGCAGCTGCAACCGCGCCTCCAGCGCCTGGTCGACGCGGTCGAGCGGTGCGGTCTCTTCCCACTTGTCCCGCGACTTCCAACTGCGGATGGTGTTGGCGTTCAGCGCCAATAGCTCCGCGATCTGCTCGCAATCATAGCCCTGCCAATAGAACAGCTTCGCTTTGCGACGTGCGTCGAAGGTAGGGGTGGCCAGGATCATCGCCGGCGACGCTAGACGCGCCCGGGGGTGCGGCGATCGCCCCGCCTGTTGTCACGCTCTGGCTTACAACATCACCGCGTTGCGATTTGGGGGCTCTCCGCGCCTGTTGCGGGCTCCGGCGCGGCCGACTGTCCCCCCTTTCCGGTCGGTCGCGCCACCCCGTTTCCGTTCGGAGCCCGCGAGACCCCCATGCCCAAGACCAAAACTTTCCGCGTCGCCGTCGAGGGTGATACCGTCGACGGCCGGATCATCGAGCGCAGCTGGCTGGTCGACGCGGCGCAGACCTACAATCGCGACACCTATGGCGCGCGGGTCAACATGGAGCATATCCGCGGCATCACCGCGGACAAGCCTTTCAAGGCCTATGGTGACGTCCTGTCGCTGTCGACCGAGGAGATTGAGCTCACGCTCGCCGGCAAGAAGGTCAAGAAGCTGGCGCTGAACGCGGAGATCGAGGCGACCGACGAACTTGTCGCCATGAACACCGACAAGCAGAAGATCTACACGTCGATCGAAATCCAGCCCAACTTCGCCAACACCGGCAAGGCGTACCTGGTCGGCCTGGCCGTGACCGACAGTCCCGCCTCGCTGGGGACCGAGGTGCTGAACTTCGCGCTGAAGAACCCCGGCGCGATCCGCTCCGGCCCGCAGCCGCAACAGCCGGGCAACCTGTTCTCGATCGGGCTGGAGACCAGCTTCGAGCTCGCCACTGGCGAGGTGGCGACGCCGTCCGCCGATAGCTCGGCCGGGCTCCTTGCTGCGGCGACGGCCTTTTTCACCAAGCTGACCAAGGGCGTGGGTGGCGAGACCGCCCCGGCCGAGCAGGTCACGCCCCCGGCGCCCCCTCCGCCCGCGAACGACAATGACTCGCAGTTCGCCGCGATCGGCGAAGCGATGACGAAGATGGCGGCCGCCGTGACCAAGCTCGGCGAGGAATTTCGTCGCGACATGAGCACGATGCGGACCGAGCAGGCGACCCTGAAGGCGTCGATCGAGACGACCGAGAACCCGCGCCAGCCGCGCCGCGACCTCGCCACCGGCGGAGCCGCCGAGACCTACAAGCGCGCCGAGTGCTGATTCGTCGTCCCGACCAACCCCGCGCCTGACCCGCCCATTTTAGGACCCACTGTCCATGAAGAACCAGACCCGCAAGCTGTATACCGGCTTCCTCGAGAACATCGCCGATCTAAACAACGTCGATGACGTGACCGTCAGCTTCGCCGTCGACCCCAGCGTCGCGCAGAAGCTGGAAACCAAGCAGCAGGAATCAAGCGCGTTTCTCGGCCGGATCAATGTGTTCTTGGTCGACGAACTGGAAGGCGAGACCGTCGGCATCGTGTCGTCGGGCCCGATCGCCAGCCGCACCGATGTCTCGACGAAGGACCGCCAGACCAAGTCGGCCACCGGCGAGGTCGCGCAGCGCTATCGCTGTGAGGAAACCGACTACAATACGCACATCAGCTGGGCGAAGCTCGACCAGTGGGCGAAGTTCGATGATTTCGAGGTTCGCATCCAGGGCGTCATCGTCAACCAACAGGCGCTCGACCGCATCCGGATCGGCTTCAATGGCACCCATGTCGCGGTGGAAAGCGACCTGACCAAGTACCCGAACCTGCAGGACATGAACATCGGCTGGCTACAGGAACTGCGCCTGAAGTCGCCAGGCCAGGTGGTCGGTTCGACCACGGTGAAGGGCGCGTCGGATCGCGTGCCCGGCGTTACCACCCCCGACCCCGTCAAGGTCGGCCCGGCGCAGGAGTTTAAGAACCTCGACGCGGTTGTCGTCGACGGCGTCGAACTGCTCGATCCCTGGCACCGCGAGCGCACCGACCTGATCGTCATCGTCGGCCGCAAGCTGGTTCACGACAAGTATTTCAAGGTCATCAACCAGGCGGACAAGCCGACCGAGATGCTGGCGGCCGATGTCATCATGTCGGAAAAGCGGCTGGGCGGCCTGCCGGCGGTGCGCGTCCCGTTCTTCCCAGAGAACGCGCTGCTGATCACGACCTTCGAAAACCTCTCGATCTATGTGCAGGAAGAGTCGCGCCGGCGTCACCTCGAGGAGAATGCGCGCCGCAAGCGGATCGAGGATTTCCAGTCGTCGAATGACGATTATGTGATCGAGGATCATGGCCTGGCCGTGCTCGTCGAGAACATCACCTTCGACGACACCGCGCCCACCGCATGAGCCCGTTTCAGCGCCACCGCGCCCGCATGATGGGCGAGCTCGCAGCCGTACAGGCGGCGGACCCGGCCGCGCAGCGTCGCGGTGGCGCTGCGACCGAATATGAGCTTCAGCGCGCGCGCCTGGGCGTCGATCTGCGCCGGCTGCACGAACTGCAGTCGGTCGAGCGCAAGATCGAGCTCAAGCGCCAGCTGCTCCCCGGTTATGTCGACTGGGTGGAAGGCGTCATGGCGGCCAACGTCGCCACCGAAGACGACATTCTGACCCATGTCATGATCTGGCGGCTCGACGTTGGCGATTTCGCCGGCGCGTTGCCGCTCGCCCGTTTCGTGCTTCGGCACGGACTCACCTTGCCCGAGCGCTTTAGCCGCACCGCGCCCACCCTGATCTGTGAAGAGATCGCGGATGCCGCGCTGAAGGCGCTCGGGCAGGACCAGGACTTCGATATCGCGATCCTTCGCGACGTCGAAGTCCTGGTTATCGACGAGGATATTTTCGACCAGGTGCGCGCGAAGCTGGAAAAGGCGATCGGCCTTTGCCTTGCGCGCGCGGCCGACGCGATCGAGCCGGACGCGGACGGCCCCGCCGGCGCACGGCGCGGCGCGCAGGAACAGGCGCTGCGCCACCTGCGCCGCGCCGTCGAGCTCGACACCAACGCGGGCGTGAAAAAGCGCATTGAGAAGCTGGAGCGCGACATCCGCGCTGCCATGCCCGCGCCATCCGCCGACGCGATCGACACGACCGCGATCGCCGATGCAGCCGTGAAGCTGCACGACACTCTGACATCCTTGTCGGGCGTGTCCAATCCACCCGCTTCGGGGGCCTGACATGTTGCATACGATCCTGCAGTTTTTGTTCTTTCTGGCGGTCGTTATTCTGGCGGATGCATTCTGCTCGGCCATGCGTGCGAAGCGGTGGCGGCCCTTCCATCAGCCGCGCGATGTTATCTACATCGAGGGCTTTGTGAGTGGGGAAGAGGAGAAGGCCGAAGCTTCGGCAGATGCTATCCGCCATTCCTACGATCGTGCCGGCATGCCGCGCCCGATCATTCTGACGGTTCCCCGGAATATCACCCTTACGCGCGATTCCACGCGCTGACCGGCTCGCCCCCCGGCGCTCGGGGGGCGGTTCATAGTCGGGCGCTCGGCTTCGGCCGCAGAACCCGGCCCTTGATCCCCACCCCCCGTAAACCGGGGCGAGCTCCGAGGATCTAGTCCATGTCTTTCGTCGCCGCGCCACCCGCTCAGGATGCCCCGCCGATCGGCGACGCCGTCGCCGGCGACGGTTGGTGGCCCGCCCTGTCGATCACCACGTTCCGCGCCGCGATCGACGTCCCGACCGCCGTAAGCCCGCGTCGCGTCGCCGAGGCGCTGCTCGGCGGATTCATCTCGGTCGACCGTGAACTCGCCGCCTGGCGCGCCGTCCAGGTCGCGGCGGGCGTGACTAGGCTGCAGGACGTACCTGGCGACGACAATCGCAATCTCGGTGGAGAGCCGCGCCTGGTCGTGCTGTGGCGGCGCGCGGTCCATGCCTATGCCGCCGCTGACCTGGCCGAAAACCAGAACGATATCAGCGCCACCAACGACGGCCGTGACCGCAACGAGGAACGTGCGGCCGGTGCCGGTGAGCAGCTGCGCACCGCGACCGTGGCGATCCGTGACTTTCTCGGCCGCCGTCGATCGCGGGTGCGCCTGCAATGAGCGACATCGTGCCCGCGCTCCAGGGCGAAACCCTCGACGCGCTGGTCTGGCGCGCGACGGGGAAGGGCAGCGGCGCGGTCGAGCTCGTGCTCGATGCGAACCCCGGACTGGCGGCGATCGCCGCCTCTCTCCCCGAAGGCCACCCCGTCACCATCCCGACGCTGCCGTCGACCGCATCCGAAATCCAACTTCTCCAGCTTTGGGACTGACCATGGACAAGCTTCTGCATGAGATGGTCGATTGGGCTCTGTCCTTTCTGTTGAGCCTGGTTCCTCCGGCGCTGGGCGCGATCGTCAGCCTTTTCTATGAGCCCGGCCTGACTTGGTCAGGTCGCGCGGCGCGCCTGTGGGTGGGCGTGACGATCAGCTATTTCGTCGGCCGCGCCCTTGGCGCTGTCGCGGAACTGCATCCCTACGTGCTGCAGGCAATCGCCTTCCTGCTCGGCCTGGTCGCGTATCGCGCGGCGCCCGCCTTTGCCGCCGGCGTCGTCAAGGCGGTGGGCGAAGCGCCGGCGATGCTGCGCGACCGCCTGATCGGCTTCCTCCCCACCAAGAAGGACCCCAAGTGATGAACGCGACGCCATCCGCGCCAGCGCGCGCGACCAAGAGCAAGACGCTCGCCGGCGTGATCGGCAGCATGGGGGCGGCGCTGGCGCTGTTCACCCTGATCCCGGCCGAGGAAAGCGGACGGAAGGTCCAGGCATCCGCCCGGCCGGACGGCGCGGTCGTGCTGAAACACCTGTCCGGCAAACAGTATCTCGACGCCTATCTCGACATCGTGAACATCCCGACCGCCTGCGACGGGATCACGCGCGGGATCAAAATGGGTCAGCGCTACACGCCCGCGCAGTGCACGATGCTGCTCGAGCGCGAACTGGTCGACCATGCGCAGGGCGTCATCGACTGCGTACCCGCGCTGTACGGTCGCGAGGGGCAGGCGATCGCGGCGGTTTCGCTCGCCTATAACATTGGTGTCCGCCGCTTCTGCGGCTCGACCGCCGCCCGGCTGTTCCGCGCGCGACAATGGCGCGCCGCCTGCGACGCGATGCCCGCATGGAACCGCGCGGGCGGTCGCGTTGTGCCCGGCTTGGTCGCGCGCCGTGCTCGCGAGCATGCCCTTTGCGTGAAGGACCTGTCCTGATGTTCCGTACCCTGTTCGCCAAGCTGCGCGCCGAGGCCAGCTTCATCGTCCTGCTCGCCGTCGCGGCTGCTGGTGCCTGGCTCTATGTCCAGTACCGCCAGATGCAGGCCGATCGCGACGGCGCGGTTCATGCGGCCGAGAAGATTTGCGCGTCCGCCGGCGTCGAGTGGGCCGCGAGCAAGGGTGCGGCGCGCGGGGTCCAGTGCGGCCAGCGCGTGGCGGGCCTGGCGCGGCTCGAACGCGACGCCGCGCAACAGTCCGCGCAGCTGCTCGCCGATGAATTGAAAGAGGCCAGCGCCCGCACTCTCCATGACAACCGGGCCGCGCGCGTCGCGGCCGAAGCGGCGCGCGCCGCTGCTCTCAGGATGGAAGCCGCCGATGAAAAAGCCGAACGTCGCAACCTCGTCGATCGTGAATGGACTGCTGCTGTCAATGGCGTTGCCGGCCTGCGCGCCCCGACCCGCTAACTTGCCCGCGCCCCCACCGGTCGCGGTAAAGGTCGATACGCCGAAGCCGCCGGCGGACCTGATGACCTGCGCCGATCGCCCGGCCGGCTTGCCGGAAGACCCGGACCTGGTCGCGCAAATCCCCAGCGGGTTGCGCGCGGGTATCATTCGCCTGGCGCGGGCCTTCGGAGCCAATGCCGACCGTGTCGACCGGTTGACCAACTGGGTCAGCCCCGGCACCTGCCCGGTAAAGAGCGCACCCCCTCATGATTAAACCCGGATCGCTACGGGAGGCGTTGACCAGGGCGCTGCCCGAATATGAGACCAACCCGCAAAACCTCGTCATCTTCATTGATAAGGGACGGTTGGTGTCACGCCTGGCACCAGGTTTGGGCTTCGAGTGGCGCTATACGATGCGGCTCGAATTTCGCGATTGCACGTCCGGTCCTGATGAAATCGCGGTGCCGTTGCTATTGTGGCTGCGCCAGCATCAGCCCGAACGGCTGCTCGACTTTGTGCGCGAAGATAACGCACTAAACTTTGCCGCCGATATCATCGACGAGAAAAGCTGGGACTTGGCATTTGCGTTCGAACTGACCGAGGCGTGCACCGCACAGCAGGTTGCCGGCGGTTGGAACGTCGAACATCACCCCGAACCGCCGATCGCCGGCGAAACGCCGATCGGCGGTTCGCTTTCAGAGGTATGGCTGGGCGAGACGCGACTGGTTCCATGAGCGAACTAGACGAGATCGCGCGGGGGAGGGGGGCGGATGCAAGGGCCGCGCGACGCACACTGCGTCGCCGGGCGGCATCGGCTGCGGCCGGTCGTGATAGCGCCTTCGATGACTTTTCGCCGCTGACCGGCGCGCTCGAGGACCTCGCCAGCCGCTTGGCACCGGCCGAGCGAACCAAGCTGACCCGTGCGATCGCGACGGACTTGCGTACCGCCAACGCCCGCCGTCTGCGCGCCAATGTCGAGCCTGAGGGCGGCGACATGACCCCGCGCAAACGCAAGAAGAGCGGTCGCCTCCGTGCCAAGCGCATGCGGGATGAGAATTCACCGTCCCGATCGGCGCGCAAGTCGGTCCGCCAGGAGCGGATGTTCCAGCGCGCCGGTGAGCCGCGCTATCTCCGTCGCGAAAGCACGGCCGGCGAAGCCCGCGTCGGGTTCGTCGGTGCGATGGCCAGAATCATGTCGGTCCACCAATACGGCCTGCGCGATACGGTGACCCGCGATCCCAATTCTCCGCAGGTCGCCTACCCTGCCCGAGTGGTGATCGGCATGACGGCCGACGATCGGCTACGCATCTTGGACCAGGTCGCTGGGGCTATCCAGCCGTAACCCATCCCTGTTGTAACGCCGGGCCCGACAACAGCCGGCGATGGCATCGCCCGGCGATGCGCGGCGTAACCGGCTGTCATGGCCGCCAACCTATCCACCACCGTTGATCTGTCTCGCCTGGCGCAACCGACGATCGTCGCGCCGGTCGACTACGATGCGACCTTCAATCAGATGGTGGCGCGCGTCCAGACGATCCTGCCCAGCTTTGATGCGACCATGGAAAGTGATCCGGCCGTCAAGGTCCTGCGCGTCGCCGCCTATTACCGCATGCTCGATCAGCAGGATTTCAACGAACGCTTGGTCGGGAGGCTGGTCGCCTATGCGCGAGGCGCGACGCTTGATCATATCGGGGCCGCGATCGGCGTCGTGCGGTTGACGCTGTTCCCCGCGAACGAAGTTACCGGCTCGCCGGCGGTGATGGAGGATGACGACGATTACCGGGGCCGCATCGTCCTTGGTCCAGAGAAATTCGTAACAACCGGGACCGAACTGTCCTATGTGGCGCACGCGAAGGACGCCAGCGCCCAAGTCCTCGACGCGAGTGCGACCACCCCCGCGCGCGGTGAGGTCCTTGTCTCCGTCCTATCGCGGGAGGGCGATGGCGCGGCGTCGAGCGAGATTCTTGACGCGGTCCGCGCGATCGTCGCCGACCCAGCCATTCGACCGCTCGGCGATCTGGTCACGGTCGCCAGCGCCGCCATAATTCCCTTCACCGTCAACGCGCGCCTTTGGACGTTCGCAGGCCCCGACGCCGCCCTGATCCTTGCCAATGCCCGCGCCGGTCTCGACGCCTATCTCACCCGTTCGCGCAAGCTTGGCCGCAATATCACGCTGTCGGGCATCTCGGCCGCGCTCAGCGTCGAGGGCGTGCAGCGGGTGGTCTTGGACGCCCCGCTTGCCGAGATCGTCTGTGACGCCACCCAGGCGGCGCATTGTACCGCGATCACCGTCACTCATGCCGGTTACGATGAATAGCTTGCTTCCCCCCAATGCCACGCCGCTCATGCGTGCGTTGGAGGCGGGAGCGACCCTGCGCCCCGATATCGACGTGGGCGCACTGGCGGATGCTGTCGCCGATCCGATGACGGCGCCGGCATTCCTTTTGCCATGGCTCGCTTATGGGGAATCGGTCGACGCCTGGGATGCTGACTGGTCCGAGGCGGACAAGCGCGCCGCCATCGCCAATTCGATCGCCTTCCATCGGCGCAAGGGCACCCGCGCCTCGGTCCAAGAGGTACTGTCCCGGTTCGACCAACTGGCGAAGCTGGTCGAGTGGCACGAGGTCAGCCCGCGCCGCCCCACTAACACGTTCGACGTCATCGTGCCGATGGTGCTGCCCGATGGCACCGCCCCCGGCGGACGCCGTTCGACCGCAGACTTTGCCGACGCGATCGTACGCGAGATTTCACGGGTCAAGCCGCTCCGCGAACATATGCGGCTGGTGCAGGAGATCCGCGCAGCGGGCGCGGTCGGCATCACCGGCGTCGTGCGCGCCTTCGCCTATACGCGCGCCAACGCCACCATGACCATCGACCGATCGCCCGATTGGGCCGCCTATCTCCAGACCGAGGACGGCGAGCCGATAGAAGCGGGTGACGGCTCTTTTCTGGACACCCGCCCATGACCGCGCTGATCCTGACCATGACCACGGCCGGGCTGGGTCGTTTCACTGCTGCACAGACCGATACCGGCGTCGACCTGACCGTCACCCATGTCGGGCTGAGCAATACCGAATTCGTCGCCGCGCCGACGCTGACCGCGCTGCCTGGTGAATTTCGCCGGGTCGACACGGTATCGGGGGCGAAGGTCGCCGACAATATCGTGCATATGACCGTGCAGGACGATGCGGCGCTGTCCTATTCGGTGCGCGGCTTTGGCCTTTTCCTGGGCGATGGGACGCTATTCGCCACCTATTGCCAACCGGTGATCCTCGTCGAGAAATCGACCGGATCGACCCTGGCGCTGGCGATCGACATCGCCTTTCCCGAGGCGACCGCCGCCAGCATCCGCTTCGGCGATACGAATTTCCTCAATCCGCCCGGCACGACCGAGGTCAAAGGAGTCGTAGAGCTTGCCACGCTGGCAGAAGCCAATGCGGGCGATGCGACCCGGGTAACGACGGGCGCGATCGTCAAGGCGATGATCGCCAGCGCGCTCGATATGGTCACCCAGGCGCTGAATGGATTGACCAGCAAGACCATCTACGGCTCCGGCCTGGTCAAGGGCGGTGGCGACCTGACTAGCAATCGCACGCTGACCGTCGACGCCGCCAGCTCGGCCGAGGTGCTGGCGGGCACGCGGGGCGATGTGGCCCTCACCCCGGCGGGCCTCGCTGCTCTGGCGGGTACGATCGCGACGAACGGCGAATTCCAGATTGCGCCGGGCATTTACGTAAAGATCGGCCTGACATCCGGACCGCATGGCGAGGGGCCGATCGACATCGCATTCGCCACGCCATTCCCCAATGCGTGCCTCTTCGCCGCCCCGATCGCGATCAACAGTCGCGGTGACATTCGCTGCGACAGTTACGCCCAGGAGCGCGCTCTGACCGCGTCGACCTTCACCGTTTTTGTCCAGAAGCAGGCGAGCGACAGCACCAATATCGACGCGATCCGCTGGATCGCGATCGGCCGGTAAAGGATTCAAGATCGTGGCCAAAATCTCCGCGCTGACCAAGCTGCCCAATCCGACCGGACAAGAGCTTGTGCCCGCACTCGACGCCAATGGTCAGACGGTCGGCGTGACGATCGGCAGCCTCGTCGACGCGGCGATCGAGCCGACCGTCGCCGAAGTCGATATGGCCCTCGCTGATGCCAAGGCCGCGACCGAAAGCCTGCGCGGCCACTATCGCATCGGCACGATCGAGGCGCGTATCCCTGGCGTGCGCGCCGTGCGCGGCGCGATCCGAAGCGCGGCCGGGCGCATTATTGCGGCTTGGGACGATCGTCACCGCTGGCTGGTCAACGGCCTTTTCCTCCCTCGTGGCGGCGCTGTCGAAATGTATGGCGAGGCTGACCGGCGCGGGATGGTGCTGGTGGGCACGTCGTCCGCTTGGCGGTACGCACTGACCGACGTGGCGGGCCGCGTGATGCTGGGCCTGAAGGACGGGGATATTCACCTCGCCCAGGTCGGCCCGTCCGCGCGACTGCGGATGCTGTTCGAGGATCAGGCGCTTGCCACCCGTGCCCGCGCCGTCACCGAGACCCGACACGGCGCGAAGATCGCAGCACTGACCGGTACGCGGCTGCTGTCCTTCGTATATGGCCAGTCGCTCGGCGCTGGCACCGAGGCGTGGCCCGCGCTGACCCGCACGGCGCAGGCCAATACCTTCATGTATGGCGGCTCGGTCAGGCCGCAGAATAGCTATTCCGGCGTCTATCAGCCGGTCCCGCCCGACAATACGATATCCCCCCTGGTCGCGACCGTCGAGAAGCCGGGATACCGGCTCGAAAGCCTGACCGACGCGCAGGTCGCCGCCCTTCCGCGAGGTGATTATGCCGAAGGTGAGGAAGTGTCGCTGCACGTGGCGCGTGGGCTGGCGGGCGCTTGGGATGGCCGCGCGATCGGCGCGGTGAGGCAATGGTTTGCCGCC
>CAJYHD010000119.1 GCA_913773715.1 uncultured Sphingobium sp. | reverse complement strand
GCGATGGGATCGCTGATTATGAATTCTATATCGCGTTCAACTTCTTCCGGATCGCGGCGATCTTCCACGGGATCAAGGGGCGGGTGATCCGGGGCAATGCGTCCTCCGCCCATGCCCGCGAGCGCGCGGCGAGTTTCCCGCGCCTCGCACGACTGGCCCGTGAAGCGATGGAGGCGTGCCGATGAGCAGTGTTCTGGTCCGCAAGGAGGGCGGGGCCGCCTGGTTGACGCTCAACCGGCCCGAGGCGGGCAACGCGGTCAACCCGGCCATGGCGCGCGAGTTGGCCGAGGCCGCGCGCGACGTGGCGGAGGATCCGGCGATACGCTGCGTCGCGTTGACCGGCGCGGGGCGGCTGTTCTGCGTAGGGGGCGACGTCGCGGCGATGGCGGCTGTGGGGAGCAACGCCGGGCCTTATCTGCGCCACTTGGCCGATACGCTGCACGGTGCGATCGTCGCCTTGACCGTGATGGCCAAGCCGCTGGTCGTGCTGGTCAACGGCCCGGCGGCGGGGGCGGGGCTGAGCCTGGGCATACTGGGCGACGTCGTGCTGGCCGCTCGCTCGGCGCATTTTACCGCCGCCTATACGGGCGTCGGGCTCAGCCCCGATGGCGGCATGAGCTGGCTTTTACCTCGCCTAGTCGGACTCCGCCGGGCGCAGGCGATCATCCTGACCAATGCGCGCGTCGGTGCCGAGGAGGCCGAGCAGATCGGCATGGTGACGCGGACGGTTGATGACGCTGACCTGTTGCGCGAGGCTGAGGCCGTTGTGGCACGCCTGATCGTCTCGCCGACGGCTGCGCTGGGCGCTGCCCGTAGCCTGCTGCTCGAAGGCGCGACCGCGAGCCTCCCCGATCATCTGAACCGCGAGGCGCGGACTATCGCCCATGCCGGAGCCCAGGCCGAGGCGCACGAGGGGATCGCCGCCTTCGTCGAACGCCGCAAACCCGATTTCAAAGGAGCCTGACATGGCCGATGCCTATATCGTTGATGCCGTTCGCACCGCCGGGGGGCGCCGCAACGGGCGTTTGTCAGGCGTACATCCGGCAGACCTCGCCGCCCATGTCCTGAATGCGCTGGTCGACCGTAACGACTTGGACCCGGCGGCGATCGACGACGTGATCATGGGCTGCGTCACCCAGGCGGGCGAGCAGGCCTTCGCCTTTGCCCGCAACGCCGTCCTCGCGTCAGAACTGCCCGACAGCGTTCCCGCCGTCACCATCGACCGGCAATGCGGATCGTCGCAGCAGGCGGTGCAATTCGCCGCGCAGGCTGTCATGTCGGGCACGCAAGATGTGGTGATCGCGGCAGGCACCGAGAGCATGAGCCGGGTGCCGATGTTTTCCAACCTCAGCTTCCACAAGCGCGAAGGCATTGGCATCGGCCCGGTCAGCCCCAGCATCGCCGAACGCTTCGGCGTCACGGAATTCAGCCAGTTCGCCGGGGCCGAGATGATCGCACGCAAATATGGCTTTGACCGCGAGATGCTCGACCGTTTCGCGCTGGAGAGCCATCGCCGCGCCGCTGCCGCCACCGGGGCAGGGGCCTTTGCCAGTGAGATCGTGCCGGTGCTGGTCGACGGCGAACCGCATGTCCGTGACGAGGGCATACGCTATGACGCGACACTGGAGAGCATCGGTGCGGTCAAGCTGCTTCAGGAAGGCGGCCTGATCTCGGCGGCCAATGCCAGCCAGATTTGCGACGGGGCAAGTGGCGTGCTGGTCGTCAGTGAACGGGCGTTGAAGGCGCACCACCTCACCCCGATCGCGCGGATCGTCGACATGACGGTGACCGCAGGGGACCCGGTGATCATGCTGGAGGAGCCGCTGTTCGCGACCGACAAGGCGTTGAAGAAGAGCGGGCTGTCGATCGACGAGATCGACCTGTACGAGGTGAACGAGGCCTTCGCCCCCGTGCCGCTGGCGTGGCTGAAGCATGTCAGCGGTGATCCAGCAAAGCTAAACGTCAACGGCGGCGCGATCGCGCTCGGCCATCCGCTCGGCGCGAGCGGCACCAAGCTGATGGCGACGCTGATCCACGCCCTGCGCGCACGAGGCAAGCGTTATGGCCTTCAGACCATGTGCGAGGGCGGCGGCATCGCCAACGTCACGATCGTGGAGGCGCTGTGATGGCGCTCGCGACGCGTGTCACCCGGATGCTGGGCATCGCGCATCCCATCGTCCAGGGCGGCATGATGTGGGTCGGCCGCGCCGAGCTGGCCTCAGCGGTGTCCAATGCTGGCGGACTGGGGATGCTGACCGCACTGACCCAGCCGACGCCCGACGACCTGCGCCGCGAGATCGAACGGTGCCGGACCCTGACCGACAAGCCGTTCGGGGTGAACCTGACCATCCTGCCCTCAGTCACGCCGCCGCCCTATGTCGAGTACCGCCGCGCGATCATCGACAGCGGGGTGACGATCGTGGAGACGGCTGGCCACAAGCCTCAGGAGCATGTCGAGGACTTCAAGGCACACGGCATCACCGTCATTCACAAATGCACTGCGGTCCGCCACGCGCTGTCGGCCGAGCGGATGGGCGTCGACATCATCTCGATCGACGGGTTCGAGTGCGCGGGACATCCCGGCGAGGACGATATTCCCGGCCTGATCCTGATCCCCGCCGCCGCCGACAAGGTGACGATCCCCATGCTGGCGAGCGGCGGTTTTGCGGATGGCCGGGGATTGGTAGCCGCGCTGACGCTCGGGGCGGAGGGCATCAACATGGGCACCCGCTTCTGTGCGACGGTCGAGGCCCCAATCCATGATGCGGTCAAGCAACTGATCGTTGCCAACGACGAACGTGCGACCAACCTGATTTTCCGCCGCTTCCACAATACCGGGCGGGTGGCCAAGACCAGCGTGTCGGATCAGGTCGTGGAAATTTCCGCACGGCCCGACGCCGTGTTCGAGGATATCCGGCCGCTGGTGTCCGGCGCCAAGGGACGGACGGCCTTGGAAACCGGCGATCTGGACGCGGGGCTGGTCTGGGCCGGGCAGGTGCAGGGGCTGATTCATGACGTGCCAACGTGTCGCCAACTGATTGAGCGGATCGTCGACGATGCGCAAAATCTGATCGCGGAGCGCTTGTCGGGCTACATCTCGCAGGGAGTGGCGTAATGGCAACGATCGAGGTCATTACGCGTGAGGGGGACCGTATTGAAGTCGAGGGCGCTGCCGATGTCAGTGTCATGGAAGCGATCCGCGATGCCGGTGTCGATGAACTGTTAGCGATGTGCGGCGGATGCTGTTCCTGTGCGACCTGCCACGTCTATATCGAGGCGGGGGGCGAAGACCTGCCGTCGCCCGGGCCCGACGAAGACGATCTGCTCGACAGCAGCGCCTATCGGACCGACCGATCCCGTCTCGCTTGCCAACTCGCGATCCGAGATATGGGCACGAGTTGCCGGATACGTATTGCGCCCGAGGATTAATGGTGGGCGCGTTCTCATCTGAGGCGTCCGGCGGGGCGCTGGCCGGACTGCGGGTCGTCGAGTTCGCCGGCATCGGCCCCGGTCCGCATTGCGCCATGCTGTTGGCTGATCATGGCGCGGATGTCCTGCGGATCGACCGGCCCGGCGGGAATGGGTGGCCCAACCCCGTCATGGATCGTGGCCGGGCGACCATCACGCTCGATCTCACGACGCCGGAAGGGCAGTACGAGGCATCGGCGATCGTCGATCTGGCCGACGTCGTGATCGAAGGATTTCGGCCCGGCGTGATGGAGCGTCTAAACCTGGGGCCCTCGATACTGATGGAGCGTAACCCGCGGCTGATATATGGTCGGATGACGGGCTGGGGGCAGGACGGCCCGCTGGCCCGCACGGCAGGTCATGACATCACCTATCTGGCATTGACCGGAGCGCTGGCCGCTATCGGTCGCCCGGGAGAACCAGCGGTGCCGCCCCTCAATCTACTCGGCGATTTCGGCGGTGGGTCGATGTTCCTGCTATTCGGCATCATGCTGGCGCTCATGGAGCGCGAGCGTTCGGGGCATGGACAGGTCGTGGATGCGGCCATCCTTGATGGGGTCGCGTCGATGCTCTCGATGTTCAGTGGCACGCAACCTGCCAGCCCGCTGTCGTTGGACAGGACGGAAAATGTCCTAGGCGGCGTCGCCCCCTATTATCGATGCTATATGTGTGCGGATGGCCGCGAGATTGCGATCGGCGCGATCGAACCGCAATTCTGGCGGATCGTCTGTGGCCGCCTCAATGCGCCGGCCTTCGTGTCACAGGAGCATTCAGCCTGGGCCCAGACGACGGCGTGGTTGGAAGCAAAGTTCGCCACCCGTCCCGCAGCGCATTGGGCGGCACTGTTCGACGGCAGCGATGCCTGTGTTGTTCCCGTACTAACGCTGGCCGAAGCTCAGAGCCATCCGCATAACCGGCACCGCGGTGTCTACGCCGTTGAAGAGGGCATGTTGCAACCCGTGCCCGCCCCACGCCTCGATCGGACGCCTGGGCGGATTGGCGCGGCGAAGGATGTCGCGGCGATGCTTGCCGGGTGGCGAGCTTTTCCTTCCGCTGTCGCACAGGAGATGCCGCGTCATGACGAAACCCGGTGAGCCACTGGAACGCGGTGGTGGATGCTTGTGCGGTGCAGTTCGCTATAGGATTTCGACGGAACCGCTGATGGTCGCGATCTGCCACTGCCGTCACTGCCAGCGTCAGTCGGGCAGCGCCTTCTCCGTTGTCGGGGTCGTATCCAACGATGACTATCATCAGCAGGGCGAGACAAAGGTCTTTCGCGACACTGGCGATACTGGCCTTGTGGTAAACCGACATTTCTGCGGGCGCTGTGGGTCGCCAATCGTGTCGATTGCCGATGCCTTCCCGGGCGTCACGATCGTCAAGGCCGGGACGCTTGACGAGCCAGATCAATGGGTTCCGACGCAGGAGGCCTATTGCGCCAGCGCACTGCCATGGTTGGGAGAATCCCCCACCCGACAATGTTTCGACCGATCGAATGTGGGAGTTCAGATATGATCCGGCTTGATGGCAAGATTGCGCTAGTGACCGGGGCCGCATCGGGCATCGGCCATGACATCGCACGAACTTTCGCAAAACTGGGGGCGATCGTAGAGGCCAGCGACCTCAATGAGGAAGGCTTGAAGGGCGCTGCGGCGGACTTGGGGCCGGACGCCGCGTTGCATCGACATGACGTCGGTGACGAAGCGGACTGGCAACGCGTGATCGATGATATCCGGTCGCGACACGGGCGGCTCGACGTGCTGGTGAACTGCGCGGGTATCATGCTGTCCCGGAACTTCGTCGACGCGCCTGTGGCCTGGCTTCATCGGCAACAGCGGGTCAATGTCGACAGCGTCTATATCGGTATGCACGCCGCGATGCCGCTGATGCAGGCTGGCGGCGGTTCGATCATCAACATCGCCTCGGTCTATGGCAAAGTTGGCGGCGAGCGTTATGCCGCCTATTCCGCCACGAAGGGCGCGGTGCGGGCGCTCAGCAAGGCGGTGGCCGCCGAACTTGCGGCCTCAGGTGTCCGGGTGAACTGCGTGCTACCGGGACCCGTCGCGACCAATTTGGGGGCGAGTTGGGCCGCCCCGACCGATGCCGACGGACGCCCGCTTAGCCCGGAAGAGGCCTTGGCATCGTGGACACGTCTGATTCCGCTGGGGCGGCTAGGCCAAGCGACAGACATCGCACCATTGGTCGCATATCTTGCCAGCGATCTCAGCGCATTTGTGACCGGAGCGGAGTTCGTCGCGGATGGCGGATATACTGCGGTGTGATGTCCGCCTATGAGCTCGCCCGTCTGAGTAATCATCGCCCGGTTTGACGGATACGTTGGGTTAGTCGGTCATGCGCTGCTCGGCTTGTTCGGGTGTTAAATACCCGATGGTCGAGTGCATGCGGTGCCGGTTGTAGTAGCCCTCGATGTATCCGAACAGAGCCTGCCTTGCCTCAGCCTGCGTCGTCCATCGGCACTGATGGACGAGTTCGACCTTGAGAGTGTGGAAGAAGCTTTCCATCGGGGCATTATGATAGCAATTGCCGGTACGGCTCATCGAGGGCACTGCGCCCATCGCCGCTAGATGGTCGACATAGGCGCCGGCTGCGTGCTGCGACCCGCGGCCGGAGTGGCAAATGAGAGCCGGCGCTGGTCGCGGCCGCTAGGCTGCCATCATCATGGCTGCGAGCGGCAATTCGGTGCGCATGTGGTCGCGCATGGCCCAGCTGACGATCTTGCGGGTCGCCAGATCGAGCACTGCGGCCAGATACAGCCAGCCTTCGCCGGTCGCGATGTACGTGATGTCGGCCAGCCAGATCCGGTTGGGCGCGGTTGCCACGAAGCACTGCGCCAACAGGTTCGGCGCGATCGGCAGATAGTGGCGGCTGTCCGTCGTGCAGGGTCGGAACCTGCGTCCGGCCAGCGCGCGGACGCGGTGTCGGCGCATCAGCCGCTCGACGCGGCCACGGCTGCACCGATGGCCCTCCGCCCGCAGGGCGGCATGCATTCTGGGCGATCCGTATCGCCCCTGATGGAGCGCCTGGAGACGCCGCACGTCGCCAAGCAGCGCCAGGTTCGCCGTCGTCCGCGTGCTCGGTGGCCGACCGCGCTAGTCGTAATAGCCGCTGCGCGACACGCCGAGCATGCGGCACATGACGTTCACCGGCCAGGTGGACGCATGCTGCTCAATGAAAGCGAATTTCACCGCGGCATCTCCGCAAAGATGCCGACGGCTTTTTTTAGGATGTCACGCTCCATCCGCGCCCGATCCAACTCCCGGCGCAACCGCGCGATCTCCGACGCCTGATCCGCTGGCGACGCCATCGTCGATACTGGCGGCTTCGCCGCCGGGCTTGTCGGCGGGGCACCGCTCTCCTGCTGCTTGCGCTGCCAGCGACGCAGCATCGTTTGCGTGATCCCCAACTCGGCGCCCACCTCGATCTGTAGCCGACCGCTCGTCTCCCACAGCGCCACCGCCTCGCGCTTGAACTCCTCCGTGAACCGACGCTTCGTCGCACTCGCAATCATACACCTCTTGGCTCCGCAGAGCCTATCATCGGTGTCCGTCAAACCGAGGGAACATCAGGCTTCAGATCCTCGCGGATGCCAGATAGATCCACGAACCGATCTATCGAACGCAATGGATGATCCGCCGGCACGTGCCGCTCCAGGCTGAAGCTGTAGAACAGCGCCTCCTGCGCCACCGTCCGCTCGCCCATCATCGGCTCGTCTCCGCTTACTTCGCGAAGATTGAATCAAACCATCACCACGACTGCAAGCCAGCCTTTTTCGATACAATCGGGTCTTACGCGTCGTAACTGGCCACCGACTATCGCGCGATATGCGACGGGCTGCCGCGGCTCATCGCACATTTCTGTCATGTTGACGCGTTAGCATTCAGGTGGGGGTACTCGCGGGGGTGCTTACGGTCCGTCTTAGAAAATTACTCACAATTTCAATTTTTTAAAGTGTGCAGTGGTTGCGAAATCATCCTGCCCCCGCAACCACCGCCATACAACCCGACACGCCGCCCTCACGGGCGGCGTCGGCATTTGTGGCATACGCCACCAGTGACGCTACGCTGGCCACCACCTCCGCTGCGGGACCCTCCGGTTCGTCCGGATAGATCGTCACGCTCTCGATAAGCCGCGACATGATCGATGCGGCCTGCCCGCGTACCGCAGGATCTTCCAGTGTGCTGCGCAAGGCGGCGATCCGCGCCTCAAACTGAGCCTGCAGAACCGATGGCGTTGGAAGCGAGGGAGGCGAGACCACCCCTCTGTCGACGGTAGCGTTTCGCCAGATCAGGCGGGCCTTTTCCGCTTCCCGTTCG
>CAJYHD010000118.1 GCA_913773715.1 uncultured Sphingobium sp. | reverse complement strand
GATGATCGTCGACGACATTCAGGCCGGCTGTGGCCGCACCGGCAATTTCTTCAGCTTCGAAGGCATGGACTTCACCCCCGACATCGTCACCATGGCCAAGTCGCTGTCGGGCATGGGTCTGCCCTTTGCGCTCACCCTGTTCCGCCCGGAACTGGATCAATGGTCGCCGGGCGAACATAACGGCACCTTCCGGGGCAATAATCACGCCTTCGTCACCGCCACCGCCGCTCTGCGCCATTTCTGGGGCGATGCGCAGTTTAGCTGGGACATCGCTCGTCGCGGCGCGCTGCTGGAACGGCGGCTGGACGCGATGGCGGCCGAACATGGGCTATCGACGCGCGGTCGTGGCATGATGCGCGGCATCGATGTCGGATCGGGCGAAGTGGCCGCAACCATCACCGCAGCCTGCTTTGCGCATGGGCTCATCATCGAAACCAGCGGCGCGCATGACGAGATCGTCAAGGTACTGGCACCCCTTGTCATCGAGGACGCCGTGTTCTCGGCAGGCCTCGACATTCTTGAAGAGAATATCCGGTCCGCGCTGACCGTCGCCTATGGCGTCGCCGCAGAATAAGAGGAGATTTCAAACATGATCGTTCGCAAGCTTCAGGACATCCGCAAGTCCGACCGCAATGTGAAGTCCAGCGGCTGGGAAAGCGCCCGTCTCCTGCTGAAGGACGACGATATGGGTTTTTCCTTCCACGTCACCACCATGTACGCTGGAGAGGAGTTGCACATGCATTACCAGAATCATCTGGAGGCTGTGCTGGTACTCAAGGGTACGGGCACTATCGAGGATCTGGGCACCGGCGTCACCCATCATTTGGCGCCTGGCGTCATGTACGCGCTCAATGCTCATGACCAGCATATCGTGCGACCCCAAACCGATATCCTTTGCGCCTGCACTTTCAACCCGCCGGTCACCGGCAAGGAAGTGCATGACGAGAATGGTGTTTACCCTGCCGACACAAGTGCGGCGCGCGAGCCTGTACTTGCCGACTGATGCGTGATGCTGGCTTGGGGCTGCCCGAGCAAGCCACGCCCTTATTACCTCAGACTTAAAAGGGGGGAGTTCCATGAAAGACATCTACCCGTCCCGCCATGCCGCCATGGCGGAATTTTTGCCGCGTCATGATCCGGTCGTGCATGCCGACTGGAGCGCAGACGCGCCGATCAGCCGCAACCAGACGGATGCCTTCGATCGCGACGGCTATCTCGTGCTGGAGAATATTTTCTCCGACGAGGAAGTCGCCTTCCTCCAGCGCGAGGCCGGCAAGCTGTTGGGTGATCCCGATGAGCTGGAAGCCGAAACGGTCGTCACCGAACCGGACGGCAAGGAAGTCCGTTCGATTTTCCGCATCCATGCCCAGAGCCGGGTGATCGAGCGGCTGGCGGCGGACGCGCGTCTCGCTGGCGTCGCCCGCTTCCTGCTGGGAGATGACGTGTATATCCACCAGTCGCGGCTCAACTATAAGCCCGGTTTCCAGGGCAAGGAATTTTACTGGCACAGCGATTTCGAGACCTGGCATGTGGAGGATGGCATGCCGCGGATGCGCGCGCTGTCCATGTCGGTACTGCTGGCCGAAAACACACCGCACAACGGCCCGCTGATGCTGATCCCCCGATCGCATCGCCAGTTTTTGACCTGCGTCGGCGAAACGCCGGAAGACCATTATCGCCAGTCTCTCAAGCGCCAGGAATATGGCGTTCCCGATGAGGATAGTCTGGCCGAGCTTGCGCATCATCACGGCATCGTCGCGCCGACCAGCAAGCCGGGGTCGGTAGTGATCTTCGATTGCAACATCATGCACGGATCGAACGGCAACATCACGCCGTTCCCGCGTGCCAATGCCTTCCTGGTCTATAATGCGGTGTCGAACCGGCTGGACGCGCCTTTCGGCGTCGATCGGCCACGTCCCGCCTTCATCGCCGCGCGTGGCGAGCCGCAGGTCATTACGCCCGTCACTGGATCGCTGATGGATGAGGTGCTGGTATGAGTAAGCAGCATAGCGTTGAGAAGATCGGCGGCACTTCCATGGCTGCGACGACGACGTTGTTCGACAATGTGCTGATCGCAGGCCGCAAGGGCGCGGACCTCTATAATCGCATCTTCGTCGTTTCGGCTTATGCCGGCATGACCGACCTGCTGCTGGACGACAAGAAGAGCGGCGCGCCGGGCGTCTATGCGCGTTTCGTGGCGGACGAGGATGCAAACGGCTGGCGTCAGGCGATGGAGGCGGTGCGCCGCGCCATGCGAAAACATAATGCGACAATGTTCATCCGTGCCGAACGGCTGGCGGAGGCCGACGCCTTTGTCGACATGCGGATCGATATGGTCGCGGCCTGCCTGGACGACCTGGCGCGGCTGCGCAGGCATGGCCGCTTCTGCGTCAAGGAACAGCTGGTGACGGTGCGAGAGCTGCTTGCGGGTTTAGGTGAAGCGCATAGCGCGCATTCGACAGCGCTTTTGCTTCGCGACCGGGGCGTCAACGCGCAGTTTGTCGACCTGACCATATGGGACCAGCGGGACATGCGCGAACTGGATGATCGGATCGTCGAAGCGTTCGCAGCGATTGATCTGGCGAAGACCCTGCCGATCGTCACGGGTTATGCCGGATGCAGCGAGGGCATGGTGCGCCTATACGCGCGCGGCTATTCGGAAATGACTTTTTCGCGCATCGCCGTGCTGACGAAGGCGCGAGAGGCGATCATCCACAAGGAGTTCCACCTGTCGAGCGCCGACCCGCGTCTCGTCGGGACGGACAAGGCGCGCAAGATCGGTCGCACCAATTATGACGTGGCGGATCAACTCGCCAATCTGGGCATGGAAGCGATCCATCCGGGCGCGGGCAGGGGGCTTCGCCAGACCGACATTCCGCTACGCGTGCGTAATACTTTCGACCGGGAAGATGGCGGGACGCTGATCTGCGGCAACTATGTCTCCGACACGCCGCGTGTCGAAATCGTCACCGGCGTGCGGCATGCACAGGCGCTCCAGTTCTTCGAACAGGATATGGTCGGTGTGAAGGGCTATGATGCTGCCATATTGGATGTGCTGGCCCGCCATGGCGCCTGGATCGTCAGCAAGGCGTCGAATGCCAACACGATCACCCATTATCTGTCCGCCGATGCGGCGAAGGTGAAACGGGTGACTGCGGATTTGCAGGCGCGTTATCCCGATGCCGCCATTTCGGCTCAGGCGGTGGCGATCGTGTCGGTCATCGGCAGTGACATAGCGCGGCCGGGGCTGGTGCCTGACGCTTTGCAGGCGCTGACCAACGCCCATGTGCCGATCGTCGCGATGCAGCACCAGATCCGCAATATCGACGTCCAGTTCATCGTCGATGTCGATCATTACGAGACCGCCGTGGGCGCACTGCACCGCGCGCTTGTGGAGGATAGGGCAGAACTGGCGGAGGATCGGCGCGCGGCCTGATCCGCGCCCGGTACGATCCATGTTCGCCGCGATCCACCCTGTCCGCAGCCTGCTGCTCGCTATCTTCATGCTGATGGCGGGCAGCGGATTCCTGTCCACGCTGATCGGGCTGCGGCTGGAGCGTGCGGGAGCCGACACGATAGCGATCGGCGCGGTTGCCACGGCATATTTCGCTGGGCTTGTGGTCGGCGCATTGCGGGCCGGGGCGGTCGTGCGACAGGTTGGCCATATTCGCGCCTATGCCGCCTTCGTCTCTCTATTGTCGGCAAGCACGCTGGCCTATGCTCTGGTTCAGTATCCGCCCTTCTGGGCCTGCCTGCGCCTGATCGACGGCATCTGCGTCGCGGGCGTGTTCGTCTGTCTCGAAAGCTGGTTGAACGACCGGGCGGAGCCGGAAACGCGCGGCAGCGTGCTGGCCGCCTACATGGTTGCGCTCTATCTGGGGCAGGCGCTGGGCCAATTATTGTTGGGCGCGGCCGGAGCGTTGCCGACAGTGCCGTTCCAGATTGCCTCCATCCTCATTTCCCTTGCCGTCATTCCGCTCTGCCTGACGCGCAGCAGCGCGCCAGCGCCGGTCGAGGCGCGGGCATTTACCATCCTCGCCCTTTATGCCGCTTCGCCGCTCGGCACGGTCGGGGCGGTTTCGACCGGATTGATGTTGGGTGCATTCTACGGAATGGCCGCAGTCCATGTGCGTCGGCTGGGTCTCGACCTTTCAGCAACTGCCAGCTTCATGATGATCGTCATATTGGGCGGGGTTGCGTTGCAGTGGCCGCTGGGTCATTTGTCCGACCGGCTCGATCGGCGGCGGGTGATCGTCGGCTGTTTCGCCGCAACGCTGGTTGTCTGCGCAATGCTGGCGATGCTCGTGTTGGGCGGCCCGCTGCTGCTGATCCTCGGCGCCTTGTTCGGGGGCCTGAGTTTCGCGCTCTACCCGCTGTGCGTTGCGCACTGCAATGACCGGCTGCTCGCGACTGATAGGGTCGCAGCGAGCAGCCGCTTGATTCTGCTCTATTCAGTAGGCGCAGCGATTGGTCCGATGGGTGCTGCTTCGCTGATGAGCTTTGTGCCGGTTAGCGGTCTGTTCCTGTTCATCGCGCTCTGCGCCGGCGCAACGCTGGCATTCGGCGTCTGGCGCCAGACGGTGACTTTGCCCGTACCGGTTCCCGACCAGCAGGATTTCCAGATCATGCCGCGCACCACGCCCACAGCCTCGCTACTCGATCCCAATACTCCAGATGGACAGAATGAATGACCGCTTCCACCGCGTCCGACGTCGCCTCCCAACCGCAGGTTGATAAAGCCACGCTGCGCCGGGCGATCGCCGCATCTGCGCTGGGTAATGCCACGGAGTGGTTCGACTACGGCATTTATGCCTATGGCGTGACCTATATTTCGGCGGCGCTCTTTCCCGGCGAGGTGGACGATGCCGTGCTGTTCGCGCTGGCAACCTTTGCCATTTCCTTCCTGATCCGTCCCTTGGGTGGCCTGTTTTGGGGGCCGCTTGGCGATCGCTTGGGGCGTAAGTCGGTGCTGGCACTGACCATCCTGCTGATGTCTGGTGCGACGCTGGCCGTGGGCCTCATCCCATCCTATGCGCAGATCGGCTGGGCCGCGCCTGCTCTGCTTATCCTGCTGCGCATGGTGCAGGGCTTTTCGACCGGCGGCGAATATGGCGGGGCCGCGACCTTCATGGCGGAATATGCGCCCGACGATCGGCGCGGTTTCTACGGCAGCTTCCTGGAGTTCGGCACGCTAGCGGGTTTCTCCTTCGGCGCGATGCTGATGCTCGGCTTTTCGCTGCTGCTGGGTGATGGCGTCATGCACGCCTGGGGCTGGCGTATCCCCTTCCTCGTGGCCGCGCCCATGGGCCTCGTCGGCATGTACCTGCGATCGAGGATGGAGGACACGCCGGTCTTTCGCGAGCAGGCGGCCGAAGGCAGCGCGTCGCCGCCGCTCGCCCGGCTTTTGCGCGACCATATGCGGCCGATGCTGGTCGTTGGTGGATTGGTCGTGGCGCTCAACGTCGTCAACTATACGCTGCTCAGCTACATGCCGACCTACTTGCAGCGCCGGATCGGCCTGTCCCCGGATCAGGCGCTGGTCGTACCGATTATCGGCATGATCTTCATGATGATCTTCCTGCCGATCGCTGGTCATTTATCCGATCGCGTGGGTAGGCGCTCCATGTGGAGGCTGTCGCTGATAGGCCTGCTGGTTGGCGCGGTGCCGCTCTATATGCTGATGGCGACGGGGCTGATCGGCGCCGTTATCGGCTTTGTGCTCCTGGGTTTGCTTTACGTGCCGCAACTGGCGACGATCTCGGCGACCTTCCCGGCGCTGTTCCCCACCGCCGCACGCTTCGCGGGCTTCGCGATCGCCTATAATATCTCGACGTCCCTCTTTGGCGGCACAGCGCCTGCGATCGGCAGCGCATTAATCGGCATGACAGGCAACGAACTCATGCCCGCCTTCTACATGATGGCGGCTTGCATTGTCGGTTTGATCGCGCTGCGCTTCATGCCCGAAACGGCGGGCCTGTCGCTTCACGACGATCCATTTGCACAGGCGCAACCCTGAGACCCGATTCTTTGAAACACGATTTGCAGAAAGTTCTGATCATGGCTTTGGCTGCGGCAGAGGTCGTTCAGCTTTGCCGAATGACCGCCCGAAACAGGTGCGTGTCACCGAGCGAATAATAGAGCCAGATCTGCCCCTCCACGACCACGACCGAGGCTGCAAACGCGATGTCGATCGCCGTTCGTTCGGACGCTGGCGGCGGCGTGATGAGCGGTTCGATGCAGCGGCTGACAACCCTGGTATATTCCGCATCGAACGCGACCCAACCAATGCGCCAACGCGCATCGTGCGTTGCGCCATTATAGAACATGACCGGCATGTTCTTGTCAGTGGTGAGCAGTGGCCCGGTCGACAGGTGCCAGCTATCCCAGCTGTCCGGGCGCGGCGAAAAGGGATCGCGCTCGTCCGTCCATGGTCCCGCTACGTCGTCGCCGACGGCTAGACCCACGAGCGACGCTTCGTTCCGGGCGAATTCGAAGAACATCCGCCAACCACCCGTCCTGGTGCGATCGACGGTCGCTTCCTTGATATTGCCCTGTGTCGGCGTGTTGGGCATTGCGACGCCCTTCTTTTCCAACCGGTCGATCGACGGACCCACGGCGTATAGCATCTCGCCATGACTGTGCGTCGCATCCACTCCGGTATAGTAGATCACTACGCTGCCATCTTCGAGGAATACTGGCGTAGGATCTTCGCAGCCGCCTATGTCGTCCGGCTCCGGTCCCGGCGACAACACAGGCTTATCGGTCGCGGTGAAGCGCAGCCCATCCTCGCTCGTCGCATACCAGATGGTGCCGGTGTCGCCGGTTTCACCGGGACGCGGCACGGCCCGCACCAGCATGGCGAACTGGCCAGCGTCGGTTCTCCACACATAGGGACTCATCAGGTCGCGGCGCGAAACGGCTTCATGGCCCGTCATTTTGATCGCGTCGATCTGTCGCACATTGAAATCGACGATGGGGAAATCGGCCTCTGGCGCTGCACCCATCGTTTACGCTCCCTGTGCGACGGTCAGCGACAACGCGCCGTCGATCGTCACTGTCGTACCCGTGATATAGTCGGCGGCATCCGACAGCAGGAAGTTGACGAGTGCTGCCACCTCGTCCGGCCGACCGGCGCGACCCCAAGGGATGGCGGCCTCCTTGGTCTTCAACTCCTGCGGATCGTCGAGCGCGCTCTGATTCATCGGGGTCAGGATCATGCCTGGCGCGACCCCGTTCACCGCTATGCCCTTGGGTGCGAGTTCCAGCGCCAGCGTCGCCGTCAGCTGCGACAGGCCGCCCTTCGCCGCATCATAATCGGCGCCCCCGGCACGCGGCGCTTTTTCGTGGATCGAGGATATGTTGACGATCCGTCCCTTCATGCCTTTCGCTTCGAGCGCCCGGACGAGGCGGCGGCAGGTCAGGAACGGTCCGTACAGATCGGATCGGATGACATGGTCGAATTGCGTCAGCGCCATATCCACCAGATTGACGCCGCTCATGTTCAGGCCCGCTGAATTGACAAGAAGGCTCGCCGTTCCGAACGTGCTTTCGGTCGCCGCAAACAGCCGCTCGACAGCCTCCTCATTGCCGACATCGGCTTGGACGGCAAAGGCGCGACTTTCGTCACCGATCGACCGGCAGACCATATTTGCTGCGTCTGCATCCTTGAAATAGGTGATGACGACGCGCGCCCCGGCATCGCCCAAAGCCTTTGCACACGCGGCGCCGATCCCGGATTCTCCGCCGGTGATGATCGCAACATGATCGTCGAACATGATATCTCCCATGCGGTTCATGCTTTCGTCTGTGGCGCGATCGATGCTCCGTCAGCTTTGTTCCTAACACCTGTGTTCGCGATCGGCTCCACCGTATGTATGAAGCGACATTAGAGCTGCTATGCCCCGCTGATTTATACCTTCAGGAAAGCCTTCATTTTCGACATCACCGGCAAAGCAGTTGATCTTTATGATACCGGTGTCATATCAGGAAAATGTTGATTTTCGTATTTGCGCAGATCGGCGTGCAGAAAAAATGATCGCTTCAAGAGGAACCAGGATGCCGCTCCCTAAGCTCAGCCTTTTCGCAGGGCAGACATCTGCACTGGCGATAAGCCTCTCGATCGGCGTTTTCGTCGGGATGATCGCAAACCCGGCGCGGGCGGAACAGCCGCAGGGCTTGCTCTTTCATGCGCCGCTCGACGCCGACTTCGACGCCAGCAACATTAAGGGAAAAGTACCGCCAAATTTCAGGAGCGGCGTGTCGATTGTGCAGGATGGGGCCATCGGTCAGGCGGGGCGCTGGTCGGACGGCGGTTATGTCGCATGGGAAGCGCCTGGCAACATTTATGCGCAACGCGGGACCCTGTCATTCTTCTGGCGCAGCCATACGCCGGTCGGCGAAGCGCCCTTTGTTCTGTTTCGCGTCAGCGCTGGCGACCATAGCAGCTGGGACATGGCCTTTCTGCGGATCGACTGGAACGGCCACGGC
>CAJYHD010000117.1 GCA_913773715.1 uncultured Sphingobium sp. | reverse complement strand
ATCGCGGGGGGCGGCTGGCTGATTGGGTCGTTGATGGTGCCCCTGCTGGTCGCCTTTCCCCTGTCCGCGCCGACTCGGCAGAGTGGCGAGCGGTGGCGGGACCGATTGCCACCGCGCTTCCTGGCGGCCAGCATGATTGGCATCGTCGCGCTGACCGCGCTCGCGAAGGCAGTGCTGCACCTGCCCCTCGGCCGGGCGGATGGACAGGATGGGACGGCGGTCCTGACATGGTTGGTCCTGGGGCGAACCGCATCGGCCCTTCTGCCGATGCGCATCGGATCGCTTCATCAAGGCGTGGCGGTCCTGGCGCTCGCCTATGCGGCAAGCGGCGCCGTCGCGATCAGCTATGGCTGGAGCGTCGAACCGGCCATGCTCGTGCTGCTGGGATTGGCGATGGGCGTGACCAATCTCATCGGATGGGCGATCCTGCCGCTGCTGGCGGCGGGCCCTCGCGGTTATGGGGTGTATGCCATGGCGTCGAAGGTCGCGCTGGGGCTGGCGGGGCTCGCCCTGGGGGGGAGCCTGGGGCGTATGCCGACCTTCACGGCGCAGGGATATTTCGCCTTCACACTGGCCGTCGCCATTGCGTGCGCCTTCGCTGCCGGACTGCTGATACCGCGCTTGACAGGAACGCCGCGACAGAGTCTTTCCCGGCAATGACCGTGATCACCGCCGGGACATTTCCGCCCCAGTTCCTGCGGGACGACGGGCGGCGTACCGCGACGGCGAACGAACGCCTTGTGATGAACCTGCTCTCGCGCCAGGGTTCGGCGAGCCGTGCCGACCTGGCCCGCCTGACAGGCTTGGCGCCACATTCGATCACCCGCCTGGTCGAGCCGCTCATCGCGCGTGGCCTGCTATACGAGGCGATTCCGATCGCGGCTGGCGTCGGCAAGCCAGCGACCAAGCTGGCGCTGAATGGCGCATCGGCCTTCGCCATCGGCCTGTCCGTGATGACCGATGCCGTCTCGCTGGTGCTGCTCGATCTCGCCGGCAACGTCCAGGCGACGCGCTGCGAAAAGCTGGCGGACATCGAGATTTCCGGCGCGTGCCGCCAGATTCGGACCATGATCGACGGAGTCGTCGTCGCGGCAAAGCGCGACCGATCCACGCTGGTCGGTATCGGGATCGGCGTCACCGGCTATTTCATCGGCGATGGTGCCCGATTGAATCCGCCGCGGCTGCTCGACCCTTGGGCGCTTGTCCCGCTCGACACCATGCTGGCCGATGCACTGGGCGAGAAGGTGTGGATCGACAATGACGGCAATGTCGCTGCGATCGGCGAGGCGATGCTGGGCCATGGTCGCACCATGCGCGATTTCGCCTATCTCTATTTCTCGGCCGGTTTCGGGGGCGGCATCATCTCTCAGGGGCTGCCGCTCCGTGGGCGGCACGGCAACGCCGGCGAGTTTGCCTCGATCCTGCCGCTCGATTGGCCGCAGCCAAACCTCGAAGCGCTCCGGCTGAGCTTCCAGGAAAAGGGGGTGACCTTCCCCGATCTCCACGCGATGCTCGGCGCATTCCAAGCCAACCATCCTGCGGTGGATGTCTGGCTGGAGCGGAGCCTGCCTTCGCTCAACCTGGTGGCATCGGCAATTTCCGCCACCATCGATCCCGGCCTGATCGTGCTCGGAGGGCGCCTGCCGCTGGCGCTGGGGCAGCGGATCGCAGAACGGATCACCCTCACCAATCCAGAGAGACGCGGCTACCATCGTCCTACGGCGCGGATCGCACCATCGCTAATACATGGCGATGCAGCGGCGATCGGCGCGGCGACCGTCCCACTGCGCGCAGCATTCTTCGATCCCGAGCAGGGATTCACGATGGTCTCAGATCCTGGTGTTAAATAAACGGCATGTTCCCGCAATATGCTACCAACGCGCGGAACCCGCGGATGGCGGATCGCTTCGCCGATCTGCCTCTCCAAGTAATGGAAGATGCCGGGTTTAGGGAATGCGGCAGCTTTCCTGATTTTCGATCGGAATGGGAAAGCCCCGGCCGTCTCGCTGGTCGTTCGGCACTGGAGAAGCTTCTGCGCCCTTCCGGTTCAACTCTCATCAAGTCGAAGGTCGTGTGACATTATCGCTGCCGTTTCTGCGACGGCAACGAGCCTTGCCTCGTCCCATCCCTCACGAGCCGCGGCCGATAGGCCGAGCATCGTCGTAGCGACATAATCGGCGATACGTCCGGGCGCCTCAATACCGGACTGTGTCAGGAACACCTGCACTTTCCGCCTATTTTCCCCTGCAATCTGCGCGGCCGCACTTCCCCAATCGGTCGTCACGGTCCTGGAATGTTCAAGGATAAGGCAGCCACGCCGCTGCGGATGGGCGGCATAAGCATGCGCCGCAGCGCGTAGCATGTCGGTGAGGGCGGCCGGCGGCGCGGTGCCCGGGATCAGGAAGCGGTCCAATGGCACCACGGTGGCCGAATATCGGTCGAGCGTGTCCTTGAAAAAGGCGGTCTTGCTGCCGAACGCTGCGTAAAAACTCGGCGGAGTTATCCCGATCGCCTCGGTCAGCGCCGCCACGCTGACATTCTCATAACCATGCTCATGGAACAGATGCTGCCCGACCTCGACCGCAGCGTCGAGCGTGAACCCGCGCGGCCGTCCGCGAAGCCGCTTATTTTCTTTAATAGTCATTATAGAATACATTTGCGCCGCCGGATGGCATTTATATAGGGGCTATTAAAGGAATTGCCATGACCCGGATCGCATCGGTGCGGGGCAGTCGTCGAACCGACGAACAAGGACCACCATGTCGCTATCCTCCTCGCCAAGCCGCGTCGAACCAGGGTCCGCCCCGCGCGCCAATCTCCCGATCGCAGCGCTGTCCGGCCTCGCCGCCAGTGGTTTCCTGTGCATCGTGACTGAGACGCTTCCCGCCGGCCTTTTACCGCAGATCGCGTCCGGTCTGCGAATTTCCGAGGCGATCGCTGGACAACTCGTCGCGGTCTATGCCCTTGGGTCCCTGCTGGCCGCGATCCCGCTCACGAGCCTGACCCAGGGCCTTTCCCGGCGGGCCGTCCTGCTGGCGACGATCTTCTGCTTCGTGATCGGCAATAGCCTGACGGCATGGGCCGGATCGGTCGAGGTCATATTGGTCGCGCGGTTCGTCGCCGGCTGCGCAGCCGGGCTGGCCTGGGGAATCCTTGCGGGATACGCGCGCAGCATCGTGCGTCCGGACCAGACCGGTCCGGCGATGGCGGTCGCGATGGTCGGCGTGCCGCTGGCGCTCTCGCTGGGTGTTCACCTGGGGACCTTCCTTGGCGGCCTGGTCGGATGTCGCGGATCGTTCCTGATCCTCTCGGTGCTCAGCATCGCGTTGATCGGCTGGATCATCGCCAAAGTGCCCGACGCGCCCGGTCGGTCGGGCGACGATCGTTCCTCGCTGCGCCGAGTGATCGCCACGCCGGGCGTCGTGCCGATCCTGCTCGTCATCCTTGCATGGATGACGGCGCACAACATCCTCTATACCTATATCGCACCGTTCGCGATGGCTGCGGGGGTGCGGATCGATCTGGTCCTCCTGGCATTCGGCTGAGCAGCCCCC
>CAJYHD010000116.1 GCA_913773715.1 uncultured Sphingobium sp. | reverse complement strand
GATGACGCTTTTGCCAAGGCAAAGCCGATCCTGTCGGCCATGGGCAAGGCTGTGATCCATGCCGGTGGCGCGGGCAATGGACAGGCGGCGAAAATCTGCAACAACATGCTGCTCGGTGCGACGATGGTCGCCACCTGCGAAGCCTTTGCCATGGCGCAGAAGATCGGCCTTGATCCACAGACCTTCTACGATATTTCCAGCGTGTCGTCAGGGCAAAGCTGGTCGATGACCAGCTATTGCCCGCTGCCGGGCGTCGGTCCGCAAACACCGGCTGACCTCGACTATCAGGGCGGCTTTGCCGTGGCGCTGATGCTCAAGGATCTGAAGCTGGCCATGGAAGCCGCGTCATCCGTCAACGCCAGCGTCCCCATGGGCGCACAGGCCGAAAGCCTCTATCAGCTTCTGGCAAACAAGGGCGAAGGCGGGCGCGACTTTTCATCGATGATCCAGCTGCTGAGCTGACGGCTACTGGCTCTCGGAGATATGGCTCGCCGCTATATCTCCGAGCATCGTTCGTCAAAGATGTCCGACTTCCTTCAGCGGCACCGACATATCGGCCAGCTGCACCGGGTCCAGCACGGCGCCCGCGATCACATAGGCGCGGCCCTGGACATAATCCTTGACCATGTTGACGCAATCCAGTGCGATCACCTTGCCAACCTTCAGATAGACGATCGAAAAGCTGCGATTGGCGGTGTCGCCGCGCAGGATCGTCTGGTCGAACCCGGTGGAAAGCCCCACGGTCTGAAGCTTCAAATCATATTGGTTGGACCAGAACCACGGCACCGCGTCATAGGCTTCCGCCTTGCCCATGATATGCGCCACCGCGACCTTCGCCTGGTCATTGGCGTTCTGCACCGATTCCAGCCGCATCTGCGCGCCACCGGCAAAGCGGTTGGCGTGCGACGCGCAATCGCCCACGGCATAGATGTCGGGCAGGCTGGTGCGACAATATTCGTCCACGTCCACGCCATTGCCGCCCGTCGCGCCCGCCGCGATCAGCGGGCCGGTTTCGGGAATGATGCCGATGCCCACGATCACCATGTCGGTTGCGATCCGCTCGCCATCCGCCATCAGTACGGCGGTCGCCTTCCCATCCGCGACCTCGATACAGTCCATCTTCGCCCCAGTGCGCAGGTCCACGCCATGGGCGCGGTGTTCCGCTTCATAAAAGCGCGACAGATCCTCGCCCGCCACGCGCGCCAGCACCCGGTCAAGCGCCTCCAACAGCACCACCGTCTTGCCGAATTTGGACAGCACCGCCGCCGCCTCCAGCCCGATATAGCCGCCGCCGATGATGGTGACATGGCCGATGGCATCGATCTTCGCCATCATCGCGTCCACGTCGTCGCGACGGCGCACGGCATGGACATTATGCGCGTTCGCGCCGTTGCAGGTCAGCATGCGCGGGCTGCCCCCGGTACACCAGATCAGCTTGCAATAGCCGATTTCCTCGTCGCCTGCGGTCACGAACCTGCCGACGGGATCGACGCTCTTCACGCGGCGGCCCAGCAGCATGTCGATATTGCGCTCCGCCCAGAAAGCGGCGGGTCGAATCAGGATGCGATCGAAACTCTTGTCGCCCGCGAAATATTCCTTCGACAGCGGCGGACGTTCATAGGGCGGGTCTTTTTCATCGCCGATCATGGCGACCGATCCGTCAAAGCCCGACTGCCGCAGCGCGATGCCCGCCTGCGCCCCGGCATGGCCAGCACCCACGATCAGGACGTCATAATAGCTCATCAATAATACTCGCCGATCTTCGATTTCAGATATGGATCGCACGACCATAAGCGGCCAGCACGCTTTCATGCATGGATTCGCTGATCGTGGTATGCGGGAATACGGTGTGCATCAGTTCGGCCTCGGTCGTTTCCAGCGTTTTGCTGATGGTATAGCCTTGGATCATTTCCGTGGCTTCCGCGCCGATCATGTGCGCGCCCAGCAGTTCGCCGGTCTTCGCGTCGAACACCGTCTTGGTGAAGCCTTCCGCTTCGCCCAGCGCAATCGCCTTGCCATTGCCGATGAAGGGGAACATGCCGACCTTCACCTCGTAACCGGCTTCCTTCGCTTTGGCTTCGGTCAGGCCGACGCTGGCGATCTGCGGATGGCAATAGGTGCAGCCCGGAATGTTGCGCACGTCCATCGCGTGGGGGTGCTTGCCCGCAATCGCTTCGGCCACGATCACGCCCTCATGGCTCGCCTTGTGCGCCAGCGATGGCGGCGCGGTGACATCGCCGATCGCCCAGATGCCATCGACATTGGTCTTGCAGGCCGGATCGGTGAAGATATGGCCCCGCTCGGTCTTGATGCCCAGTTCCTCAAGTCCGATATTATCGGTGTTGGGGACGATGCCGATCGCGACGATGACATGGCTATACTCGTTCTGCGCGACCTTGCCGTCCTTGTCCCTGATCGCGGCCTTCACGCCGTTCGCGCCGACTTCCAGCTTGTCGACGCCAACGCCGGTCATGATGGTCATGCCCTGCTTTTTGAGCGCCTTTTCGAGGAAGGCCGAGACATCCTTGTCCTCGACGGGGACGATGCGGTCCATCATTTCAACCACGGTGACGTCAGCGCCCATGTCATTGTAGAAGCTGGCAAATTCGATCCCGATCGCGCCGGAGCCGATGACCAGCAGCTTGCTCGGCATTTCCGCCGGGGTCATGGCGTGGCGATACGTCCACACGCGCTTGCCGTCGGCCTTGGCAAAGGGCAGGTCGCGGGCGCGTGCGCCGGTGGCGACGATGATGTTCCTTGCGGTCAGTTCTTGGGTCTTGCCGTCCTTCGTGACGGTCAGCTTGCCTTTGGCGACCAGCTTGCCATCGCCCATACGGACGGTGATCCTGTTCTTCTTCATCAGGTGCGTGACGCCCTGATTGAGCTGCTTGGCGACCCCGCGCGAACGCTTCACCAGCGCTTCGATGTCGGCGCTGATCTTCTCGGCCTTGAGGCCATAGTTGCCGGCGTGGCTCATATAGTGGAAGATTTCCGCCGAGCGCAGCAGCGCCTTGGTCGGGATGCAGCCCCAGTTGAGGCAGATGCCGCCCAGATTTTCGCGCTCGACGATTGCGGTCTTCAGACCCAGCTGGGCGGCGCGGATCGCGGCAACATAGCCGCCGGGGCCGGAACCCAGAACGATGACATCGTAATTCTCAGTCATGGATGAAATGCCCTTTATCCACTCAATCTTCCGGTGCAATCGCGACCCGCAACCCATCGAGGCTGGCGTTCAGGACAATCTGGCAGGACAGCCGACTATCATTGCGACGATGGTCGCTGCTGTCGAGCAGGTCGTTTTCATCATCGCCCAGCGCAGGGAGCGCGCCGTCCCTTGGCGGTGTCACATAGACATGACAGGTCGCGCAGGAACAACATCCACCGCACAGCGCCAGCAACTCGTCGAAACCATTGTCGCGCAATGCCTCCATCAGGGACAGGCCATCCTGCACTTCGACGGCGCGTTCAGCACCATCCCGATCCACTACATAGATATGTGCCATCGTCATCCTTCATTCTTGCGTGAACGCTGGATCACAGCGCCTCGACGATGGTAAAATTGGTAATGCCGCCACCTTCGCACATGGTCTGGAGGCCATACCGCTTGCCCTGCGCACGCAAGGCATGAATCAGCTTCGTCCCCATCGCACCCAACGGATGGCCCAGCGCAATCGCCCCGCCATGAATGTTGAGCTTCGCGGGATCGGCACCGATCGCTTTCAACCAGGCCATCGGTATGGAAGCGAAAGCCTCGTTCACCTCAAACAGGTCGATATCATCGAGCTTCAGCCCTGACCGCTCGAGGGCGCGCCGCGTGGCCGGGATCGGTTCTTCCAGCATGATGACCGGGTCGCCCGCCGTGACGGTCAGGTTCACGATCCGCGCAATGGGGATCAGGTTGTGGCGTTTCAGCGCCGCTTCATTGGCGACCAGCACGCCCGACGCGCCATCAGTCATCTGGCTGGCATTGCCCTGGTCGATCGGCTCAAGCCCGGCTTCATCTGCGTCACCCGCCATGGCAAGCGCTTTGGCAATGAAAGCTGCGCCTATTCCAGCTTCGTGCCACAGATCATAGAGGCGACGCGTGGGGACACGGCCGATTATGTCTGGTTGCTGGGGGACAAGGCGGCGATCGACAAATGGGGCATGGGCCGCGTCCGCCCCAGCCCGCTGCCGCGCAAACATTATCTGAAATCCGGCTATCTGATCGAAGCGCCAACGCTCACCGCGCTGGCGAAGAAGCTCGGCATCGACCCGAAGACGCTGACCGAAACGGTGGAGCGCTTCAACGGTTTCGCCAAGCAGGGCCTCGATCCCGATTTCCAGCGGGGACAGGATGATTATGATGCCTATCAGGGCGATGAAGAGAATAAATGGCCCAATCCCTGCCTCGGCCCGCTGGAAAAGGGCCCCTATTATGCGATCAGGATGTTCGCGGGCGAAATCGGCACCTTTGCCGGCATCAATGTCGACAGCTTCGCGCGCGTGATCGACGATGCCGGCCAGCCGATCCAGGGCCTGTATACCGTGGGCAACGACCAGAAGAGTGTCTTTGGCGGCTCCTATCCAGGCGCCGGGGCGACCCTGGGCCCCAGCCTCACTTTCGGTTATGTTGCCGGCCTCCACGCATCGGGACAGATTGGCGAGGACAAGGAGCGCTCCGCCGCCTGACGAACAGGGTGCCGTCGCTGCGCGAAAGGGGCCGGGCCTTGGACACGAGGGCCAGCCCCTTTGCTGTCATGCTGATCGCCCTGCCTTCACCCGACGTCAGAAAAGTCCTTTCTTACACTCCGATATTCTGGCTCATCCTTGGTGATGCACGACAGCGAACCAGCCTCCGTCACCATTGCCTTCACCCCCGTCCCGCTCGCGTGATCCCGCTACGACGGCTGGACACCATTGGCGCAGAAGCGCTTCATCGATGCGCTGGCCGCGCTCGGTTCGGTGGGACAAGCGGTGCGGGCCGTCGATATGACCCGCAACAGCGCCTACCGTCTGCGCGCCCGGCCCGATGCGGAAAGTTTCTCCGCCGCATGGGATCGCGCACTGGATATAAGATGCGGGCGCATCTTCGACATTGCGATGACCCGCGCGCTGGATGGGCACACGATGATTGGCAGCGAAGCTAGCGGGCTAATGCCCAAGGGCCGATGTTTCAGAAGCACTGCGCTAAACAATCGCCAACAGACAGCGTATGGACAAATTGCGATGTTCTCTAACGAACCTGCGGTCTCCGAAGCCGACAGCCTGCAATGTTGTCTAGGGTCCAAACTCAATCAGCCTATTGAAAATCTGTGGGCACATTGATTCAGTGGGGCTTCGTTGAAGCAGGAGGCCCCTGGAGATGTCGCGTTCGTTATTCTGGCTGTCGGATGAAGCATGGG
>CAJYHD010000115.1 GCA_913773715.1 uncultured Sphingobium sp. | reverse complement strand
CATCATTCCAGCTGCGGCGTCATCGTCGATGACCGGATAGTCGGTCACATAGACGGGGCGAACGCCTGCGGATGTAAAATAAGCCTGCCCCCGCACCATCCCGTCGAACGCGGTCACGCCATGGCCCGTCCGGCTGAATGGCGCATCCCAGTCGAATTCCTCTTCCGTATCGACGAACAGCATGAAGCGCGTGCCGAAGCTGTCCGGCAACGCGATCATATCGCGCGGATCGGGGGGAAGAAGCAGATTGCCTTCAGGATTCTCAGCGGTCATCCGGCAAGCCCTAGCGAGATAAGGTTGCGATCGGGTTTCCGCTGGCGGAATCAGGCGAGATCGGCGGCGTCGGCTTCCATGCCCTCCGCCGGCATGGCAAGCAACAAGCGCCCCGCCTCGATCGTCAGGCTTCCGCCCGCATTGGTCGCGAGGCTGCGGATCAGTCGCAGCGAGAAACCAAGCCCCAGCAGCGGCCCGTCCGCCCATTCGCCGTCCGGCGTATATGCCGGGTCAAGAAGTTGCGTCTCGTCCAGCCCCGCAAGGCTCGACGGGCGATCGAGCGCGAGAACCACGCGGCCATCGCCCGCATCCGGCTGGAACCAGCAGGCACCCGTCAGCACCTCGCCTTCGGGCGCGACCGATACGAGCGTACGGAACAGGTGCTGCACCATGCGTTCAGCCTGCACCGGATCGACGCGCACGGTCGGCAGGTCGCCGCCCATCGCGATGTCGATCCGCGTTGAGCCATAGCCTGCCTGCTCCCGGTATCGAGCCGCCGTCTGCATCACGAGCAGCGCCGGATCGACCGGCTGCGGCCCGCTTCCCCGCTCTCCGCGCGACACCCGCGCTGCAAGGTCGAGGTCATCGAATGCGGCGAGCAGATGTCGCGCATCGATCGCGATTTTGCCCGCCATATCGCGATAGTTGTCGGTCGTCGTGCCGAACAATTGCTGCTCGATTATCTCTGCAAACCCCAGGATCGCATTCAGTGGCGTGCGTAACTCATGCACCAGTTGCCGAAGTGAATCGGTGGTCAGGCCCGCGATTTCGACATCCGGCGTAGGGACGGTCTGCGCTGCCACCTCATGCAGATAGGGGCGTCGCGCCTGGCCTCGAAAGCCCTGAAAGCGCCCGGATTTCTGATCGAAGAAGGGCGAGGCTGACATACGCCATTCGCCCGCCATAGCGCCGGACGTGATGGTGAAACGACCGTTGCGGAACCCGCTGCGCCGGACGAACGCGCCCGCGATATGGCCGTCAGGTCCGCTACCCCCTTCCAGCGCCGTTTCACCCAGCGTCAGGCCGACCAAAGCAGCCCTCGGCCCCTGATCGACCCACAGAATAACGCCCGCCGTGTCAGTTTCGAATCCGAAATTGCGCGGCAACACATCGGGATCGCCTTCAGCCAGGCCGTCATGGACCGTCGTACGACGTTCGCTCTTGAAGCGCTCGATCCGATCGACGAGGTTGCGGATCTGGCTGCCGTCCGCTTCCTGCACCGCCGGATCATAGACGTCGCGCGCCAGCGGAGCCGCCATGTCCGACGTCAGCAACATGTCGGCCTGACCGACCATATCTTCACGCTCGGTCGTCAGGACGAGATCAGCGGCACCGAAGGCCGCGAGACCGTTGATCGTCGCCTGCCCCATGTCCGTCCGTCCGCGCAAAACGCCGCGGGCCGTCGGCGTCAGGCTCGGCAGAAGGCTGGCCCATGTAGCATCAGGCAGACGCGCCCGCGCCATCGCCGCAGCGGCGATCGAGGGGCGATCATTGGCGAAGAAGGCGACGAGCGTAGGCGACCGCAGACGCGCGCCCAGTTCGACGACTGTCGCCATGCGTTGGGTTTCGGACAAGGCGGTTCGAAGCTGCTCCAGCCGATCCAGCAAGGCCTGCCGCTCCTGAAGGCCGATCGCGCTGCCTTCCACCCGGTCCTGCTGCGCCAGCAGATCGACGCACTGCCGCCACGATGTCACTGCACTAAGTCCGTCGCGGTGATCGCCCGCCAGAACCGTCTGCAAAAGATCGTTGAAACGCACAGGAAATCCTTGTTCTGGAGTGACTTGCAAGCATCATGCTGCGCCGGTTCACGCCATCGGAATCTAGGATAAGCCTTCGTTGCGCAAAGGAAAAGACCCGTATCGCTGACAGAAATAGATCGTCGCATAGTGGGACAATTGCAATGATCTGAAATATTATTATGATGTCGCCAATCCACAGGACAGGAAATAATTACGCCCATGGCTGGCCCCAATATCGACGACATTGACCTGCAGATTCTTGGGGAGTTGCAGGAAGACGGACGCATGACCAATGTGGAACTGGCGCGTAAAGTCGGGCTAACGGCACCGCCCTGCCTGCGCCGCGTTCGCGCGTTGGAGGAGACGGGCGCAATCTCTTCCTATCATGCCGTCGTCGATCCGGCGATGCTGGGCTACACCATCACCGTGTTCGCAATGGTCAGCCTGAAGAGCCAGGCGGAAGGTGACCTGAAGGCGTTCGAGGACCATATCGCCGGGCTGCCGGAAGTGCGTGAATGCCACATGCTGAACGGCGAGATCGACTTCATCCTGAAAGTCGTCGCGAGGGATCTTCAGAGTTTCCAGCAGTTCCTGACGTCGAAGCTGACACCCGCGCCAAATGTGGTGAGTGTCAAAACGTCGCTCACCATCCGTACTTCGAAAAATGTGCCGGGCGTTCCGCTTCCTGTGTAACGAAACAGCCGCTCAGCGACATACTTTGCAAAGGCCGCCCGATCAGGCGGCCTTTTTATTTTGCTGCTCGACCCAGGTGGACCAGAAGGCCGCGACATTGGCCCAAGGGCCGGTAGCCTGCGCCAACGCCGTCTGCGCACCGGGCAAATCGCCCGATCGCGCCAGCGCGATGCCGAGCCGTGCATTGGTGCGGTTCGCATCGACTCCGCCCTTTGTCAGGGCGAGGCGATATTGCTCCACGGCTTGCGGGAACTGAGCGAGCGCGAAATAGGTATCGCCAGCGGCTGACGCTTCCTTGCCGGTCGAGGCTGCTGCGGCCTTCTTCACCTGCGCGGGAAGGCCCGACATTTCCTTGGCGGCCTTCGGCGTTACCGTCTTGAGCAATGCGCTTGTCGTCGCCTGCGTCGGCATCAGCTTGCCAGCCTTGCGGCCTGCTTCGATGATCGCCTTCGATTCGGAATAAAAACCAGCCTTGTCGGCAAGGATCGCGTAATTCTGATAGTCACGCTCGCTCGCCATCGCGCCGTTCGCGGCCTGAAGGCGATAGAGGTCCAACTCCAGCTGTGGATCGCTCGCCGCAGCCGTCAGATAATTGGTAAGTGCCGAGCGCCAATCAGCCTTCGTATTCTCCTGTTGCAGCCGCTCCCGGTAGAGTTGCCCGACCTCGGTCCAGTCACCATCCTGATAGGCCATGGAGATGGCGCGATCGAGCCATGCCACCGGAACCGGCTTGCCGGTCGCCCGCTGGATTTCGAGCGCCTGCTGTACGTAGGCACGCGCTTCCTTCGGCTTCTTGCGCCGAAGCGCGATGTCGGCGCGTAGCATGGTCGCGTCGATATTTTTGTATCCCAGCGTCTTGGCATAATCGAGCTGCGAGACAGCGTCGTCATAATTGCCAACGACATAGGAAAGATAGCCCGCGACGTAGCGCAGACGCGGCAGGTCCGCCTTGGGCACCGACTGTGTCTTGAACATGTCGGTCAGCGCAATCCGCTGCGCCTGGGCGTCGTTGCGCTTCAAGGCCAGTTCGAAACGCAGCCCGGCCACGACATAATTTTCCATGTCGTTGCTCGGCATCAACGTGCCGATGCGGGCTCCCGCCGTGCCAGCATCGCCTGCCTTGAGCGCGGCTTCTGCCTGCTCCGCCGTCGTACGGAAGCTGTCCGACATCATGATGACCGGACCGGCAGGCACCTTTTTCCTGGCGGCGGCGGGCGATGCGACGGCGATGACGCCGACCAGAACAGCAGGCAGGCTTGAACGGATGATAGTCTTGAACCGCGTCACGGCGGATGCTCCCCCAGAAATCAGGCTGAACTAGAATATATAATGAGCGCCGCGCCTCCAATCAGGAAGCGCGGCGCAAATCCCCCGGTGTCGGATCAGGCGCCCTTGGTGCCGAGATAGGCGAGCCAGAGGTCGGCGACCTGCTTGCGCGAGCCACCCTGCACGGCCTGGAACGCAGCCTTGGCCGCAGCATTGTCGCCGCCCATGGACTTCGCGATGCCGAGACGCGTGTTGATCTCGTCATTGTCGACGCCGCCCTTCTGCTTGGCGAGTTCGAACATCGCCGCAGCCTTGGCATAGTCGCCATAGCCCATATAGGCGTCGCCCGTTGCCGCAGCGATCTTGCCGTTGGTTCCCTTCTTCGCGTCAGCCTCCGCCGAAGCGAGCGAAGCCTTGTCGCTCGCGATCTTGGCAGTGGCCGTCTGGTAGAATTCGCCACCCTGGCTCGCGTTCAGCACGCCCTTCGCCCGGCCAGCATCGATCGCCGACTTCACTTCACCATAGATGCCGGTCTTCGACGCCATTTCGGCATATTCAGTGAAGTCTTGCGCCAGCACCAGACCGCCCGAAGCGTTCAGCAAGCGCAGAACGTCGAGATTCTCGCGGTTGCTGATATTAGGGTTGGCTCGCTGAAACAGGCGGACGAGCGTACGGAGGTTTTCACCGCTCGGATTGGCCTGATAGGCCATTTTCGCCCACTCGGTGACATCAGGCAGGTTCGCGCCCGCCGCGCGGCTGACACCGATCTGATACCATTGCGGCGGCACCTGACCACCGGCGGCCTTGGTCGCGTCGGTAGCGGCCTTCAGCGCGGCCAAGCCCTGCTGGTTCAAACCGCGCTGCGGCTCGGCCGACGGGTTGGCCGTACCGGCCTTGCCGAAATAGGCCTGAGCCAGCGTCACATTCACAGCGTCAGGCTTGTAATTCGACGCAATAGCGGCCTGAGCACGCGAAATCGCGACATCATAATTCTTCGCCTGAAGCGCCTGATCGGCAGCGACCGCATTGAACTGTCCGGCCTGCTCAGGGGGCGTCAGGCCACTGTCGAGCATCTGGTTCAGCGCCTCCGTCTGAAGCGCGCTATCCTTGCTGGCGATCGAAACATTGAGCTTGATCGCGCCGATCTGATATTTGTCGTCATTCGATTTCGCCTTGCCGTCTGCGGCGGCAAGAGCAGCCTTAGCCCCGGCGAAATCCTGTTTGTCATTCGCCTGCTGAGCTGTTTGAAGATCCTTGATGACGTCGGGCGATACATTCAGCTTCGGGCCAGCCTTCTGCTCTTCCTTCTTCTTGGCAGCGAAGGCAGGTGCGGTCACCGCGCCGCTCGTCAGCGCAATGGCCATGGCGAGCGCCATCGGGGTTACTAAACGCATGATCCTCATCTCCTTTGCACGCCTGACTTGGAAGGGCACAGGCGACCTTTCGGGGTGATACGCCGGTTAGGGGCCGGCGCGTGAACGGGCTTTGAACAACCCTATATCGACGCGATTTGCAACTGTCATGCGCCGCCTTCGTTCCGATGCATCGTTACGCAGGTGCAAGTTTTCGACCAATGACCGTATCGGCTTAACGCGCGGGCGCGCGGGAACAGGGAGTCGGGGGTGACAGATTTGTTTCGCTCGGCTAGTGCATCGAGCACGACACGCACCCATCCAAAAAGAGAATCAAATTGACCGACGAGACTGCCCTCGCCGACCCTTCGGATATCAGCCCCATCTCCATCGTGGAGGAGATGAAGACGAGCTATCTCGATTACGCCATGTCGGTGATCGTGGCTCGCGCGCTGCCGGACGTGCGCGACGGCTTGAAGCCGGTCCATCGACGCATCCTCTTTTCGGCGCATGAATCGGGCTTTCTCTATAACCGGCCCTATCGCAAGTCGGCTCGCATCGTCGGTGACGTGATCGGTAAATATCACCCGCATGGCGACACGGCGATCTACGACGCACTGGCGCGCATGACTCAGGATTGGTCGATGCGCGTGCCGTTGATCGATGGTCAAGGGAACTTCGGTTCGATGGACCCCGATCCGCCAGCCGCGATGCGTTATACCGAGGCCCGGCTTGCCAAGGTGACGAACGCGCTGCTTGACGATCTCGACAAGGACACTGTCGACTTCCAGCCAAACTACGACGCTTCGGAATCCGAGCCGCAGGTTCTGCCCGCTCGCTTCCCCAACCTGCTGGTCAACGGGGCCGGCGGTATCGCGGTCGGCATGGCGACCAATATTCCGCCGCACAATCTTGGCGAAGTGATCCGTGCCTGCCTCGCCTATATCGACAATCCGGCTATCACCGTGGACGACATCATCCAGATCGTCCCTGGTCCCGATTTCCCGACAGCGCCGCTGATCCTGGGCCAGTCGGGCGCGCGCAGCGCCTATCACACCGGTCGCGGTTCGATCATGATGCGCTCGCGCCATGTGGTGGAGGAAGGTCGCGGCGATCGCCGGTCGATCGTTCTGACCGCCATCCCCTACCAGGTCGGCAAGAACGGCCTGGTCGAAAAGATCGCCGAAGCCGCCAAGGACAAGCGGATCGAGGGCATCAGTGACATCCGCGACGAATCGAGCCGCGAAGGCGTGCGCATCGTCATGGACCTGAAGCGCGATGCAACGCCCGAAGTCGTGCTGAACCAGCTGTGGCGCAACACCCCCGCACAGTCGAGTTTCCCCGCGAACATGCTCGCCATTCGCGGCGGCCGCCCCGAGCTGCTCAACATTCGCGACATCATCGAAGCTTTCGTCCGCTTCCGCGAAGAGGTCATTACCCGCCGCACCAAATATGAACTCAACAAGGCGCGCGATCGCGCGCATATCTTGCTCGGCCTCGTCATCGCGGTCACGAACCTCGACGAAGTCGTGCGCATCATCCGCGGATCGTCCAGCCCCGCCGAAGCACGCGAAACGCTGCTGGCGCGCGAGTGGGCGGTGGCGCAGATCGCGCCCTATCTGCGTTTGGTCGAAGCGATTGAGACCGAAGTTTCGGGCGACACCTATCGCCTGTCCGACATTCAGGTCCGCGCGATCCTCGACCTGCGCTTGCATCGCCTGACCGCGCTGGGCCGGGACGAGATCGGCAACGAACTTGCCGAACTCGCCGCGGCCATCGCCGAATATCTTGAAATCCTCGGCAACCGCCAGAAACTCTACGCGATCATGCGCGAGGAGTTCGAGGTGATCGAGCGCGACTTTGCGACTCCTCGCCTGTCCGAGATCGCTGCTGCCGCCGACGGTATCGACGACGAAGACCTGATCGAGCGCGAGGAGATGGTCGTCACCGTCACGGTGCAGGGCTATATCAAGCGCACCCCGCTCGAGAGTTTCCGGGCGCAGGCGCGCGGCGGCAAAGGCCGCTCGGGTATGGCGACCAAGGACGAGGATGCGGTGACGGAATTGTTCGTCACCTCAACCCACACGCCAGTCCTGTTCTTTTCGACGGCGGGCAAGGTCTATCGACTCAAGGTCTGGCGCCTGCCCGAAGGTGGCCCCGCGACCCGTGGTCGCCCCATGGTCAACCTGCTGCCACTTGGTCCCGGCGAAACGATCCAGACCGTCCTGCCGCTGCCCGAGGATGAGGACAGCTGGAAGGACCTGCACGTCATGTTCGCGACGGCGAACGGCACCGTCCGCCGCAACAGCATGGATGCCTTTGCCAATGTGCCCAGCAACGGCAAGCTTGCCATGCGCTTCGACGAAGGCAGCGACGATCGCTTGATCGGCGTGGCGCTGCTCTCCGAAGAGGATGACGTGCTGCTCGCCACGCGTCAGGGTAAGGCGATCCGCTTCCAGGCGACTGACGTGCGTGAGTTCCAGAGCCGCACATCGACCGGCGTGCGTGGCATGACGCTAAAGAGCGGCGATGAGGTGATCTCCCTCTCCGTCCTCCATCGATCCGGTGCGGATCAGGAGCAGCGCGAGGAATATCTGCGCTTCGCTCCCTGGAAGCCGGAGAAGGACGGCGAAATGCAGGATCAAGACATGTTCGCGCACATGGTTGCGAACGAACAGTTCATCCTTACTGTCTGCACCAACGGCTATGGCAAGCTGTCGTCAGCCTATGAATATCGCCGCACAGGTCGCGGCGGCCAGGGCATCACCAACATCGACAATATCGGCCGTAACGGCCCCGTCGTCGCCAGCTTCCCGGCGACGCGCGGCGATCAGCTGATGCTCGTCACCGATCAGGCCAAGCTCATCCGCATGGGCCTCGACAGCCTGCGCGTCATCGGACGCGGATCGGCGGGCGTGCGCCTGTTCAATGTCTCCGACAACGAACATGTCGTCAGCGCCGCCAAGATCGAGGAAAGCGAAGAGGCCGACGTGACGACGCCCGCCGGGTTGGAAGTCATGCCGGACGTCAGCCCTGAATCCGACCCGGACCTTAGCGACGAATGAGCGAGCTTTTCGCCTACAAGATCCTGACAGCAGAGCAATATGACGGCTTTAATGCAGCGGGAGTGTTCAAGGGCGCGCCCGTCGATCTGGCGGACGGCTATATCCATATGTCGACCCGCGATCAGGCGGCTGAAACCGCCGCCAAGCATTTTGCGGGACAAGACCGGCTCGTCATGTTGATGATCGACCTCGCGCCGTTTGGCGACGCGGTGAAGTGGGAAGTCTCGCGTGGCGGTGCATTGTTCCCGCACCTCTATAGCGACCTGCCGATCGACGCGGTTGCAGGCAAGGTCATCCTGCGCCTCGGCGACGACGGAAAGCACCTCTTCCCGGCGGGGTTCTAGGCCAAACCTGTCCTATTGCGCTGCTGTCCGCTAACTATGGTAGGCTCCCGAGCGTGCGGCGCGTACTTGCCGATAGGATCAACCGGGAGCAACGAAATGTCGCAATTTGCGGGAAATGTGCGAAGTTAAGCGTCAGTCCGCTGCATCTCGACCACCCGCCCTTGCTTCACCCGGTAACGCCAACCGCCCCAGACGATCCGGTTCGATGCCGCTGCCATCATTTGCACCGCCAAGTGCGCGAAAGTCGGCGCAAAGGGCGCGATGATATCCCAGATCAGTGACCGCCGCGCTGACCTCACCTGATCCGGCTCCAGTACCGACCGGATGATCCGCGCTCGCACGAACGCCCTGCTCCATCCCGCCATATATCCCACGGCAGCGCCTGACCACCCACCCCAGCCTAGCGCCCATACCCAGATCAGCGCTTGGACCACCACTGTGCTAGTTGCCGCCAGCCACATGTTGCGGCTGTTGGTCAACACATGCCGATATTGCCGCACGCCGAACGTCAACAAACTCGTCGCGCTGCTCTCCAACGGTGTTGCCACCAACAGATCGCGCACCGGCCTCAGCCGTAGCTTCTTGCGCCAACCCGCCAGCCCGATCGCCATGTCGTCCGAAAGCCGCCCCTCAAGCACGGCGTCGAGTTTCAGCCAGTCGGCAACATCCCGCGACATGGCCATCGCCCCGCCCCACGGCATCGTCGCACTGGGGGAGCGCGGCAGGGTCGCCAGTTGCATCTCCACCGCGCCGACCAGCGCCGCCATAAGGCTGCGACCCGGTAGCAGCATCCGGTAGCCAGTCGATATATCCGCCTTGCCGGTCACCAACGGGAAAAGCAGCCGCCCCAAGAAGCGCGGCGGTGGCAGGATATCGGCATCGATGAAGATCAGCCAGCGATCCGTGTCGCGCAATGCCCGCAGAGCGGCGCGCAGCTTGTGGACCTTCTGTCCCTCGTCTGTCGCGACCCCAGCGCGGGCGAGTTGAACCCAGGCACCCTCCCGCGCTGCCAACGCCTCCGCCGCAGCACATTGCCCGGAACTCGCCACGATAAGCCGGAAAGGCGAACTTTGTCGCTTTAGCGCATCGATCAGCGCAGGACCACCATCCCAATCATCCCGCACACTCAGGATCGCGACCACGCCGTCCGGCGCGACCTCCTTCCGATCCGACGGCAGGTTGCGCCAATAATTGAGCACCCCGA
>CAJYHD010000114.1 GCA_913773715.1 uncultured Sphingobium sp. | reverse complement strand
CATCGCCGTCCAGGTCCGCTGCCCGCCGGTCTTGCGCATCGCCTGCCAGTAATCGGCGTTGGGCGGGAAATAATCGCAATGAACCTTATATTCCTGCCCTTGCGTGTAGCGCTGTCCCTGCAAAGTCTCGCCATGTGCGGCGGGCAGGCCGGTGAGGCCGCAGATCCGCGCCGTGACGTCCTCGACCAGCGGGTCCCAGGGGTTGAGGTTGCCGCTGTGGCTGGTGCGATAGTCGGCGTTGGCGCTGCCCGAAAACAAGCTGGATGGCTTGGCGCTCGCGTCGATCAGGCGGCGCAGCCCCGCGCATTCCTGCCCCGACAGGAAGTCCTGCCGCCCGTAAATCTCCAATTCCGGCGCGTCGATCCGGCTGACCATCGGGTTGCGGTCGAGCCGCTTGCGGACGGCCTCGCCGATCTGCGCGCGGGCGGGCGAGGGGAGGCCGCCATCGTCTGGAAACTCAGTCATGCGTGCGGCCTCTGCCACAGCGGCGGGGCGTTGTGAAAGCCCGAACATAAAAGACCCCGGAAACGTCGCCGTCTCCGGGGCCAGTGGTTCCTGAAGGCCAGTCCAGGAAGCCGTCAAATCATTATCCTATCGAAACGAACAAACTGCGCGCATCTTGCGATTTTTGTCCATTTCAGTGTCACTTTCACCAGAAGAAGTCGTGGATCACATCGGCCACATACCCGTCCCGGATATCTACCAGCAACGCATCGTCATAGTAGCGGATCCACCTTAACGAGCCATAAGCTGGCGGCAGGCGATATTCGTAGGGATCGTTCAGCCAATACTGGTTTCCATAAAGCGGGCTGCCTAGGAACACGCCGATAGAAAAGCGGCTATAGCCGTAATTCCATCCTGACGGCGCATAGTAACGCCCGACACGGTAGCGATCGCCGTAGGTCGAGCGGTAAGCGCGCCAGTCATAGCGACGATCCTGCCGCCAACCATTGTCCCAACGCCGCTGCTCGGCCCAGCGCGTCCGGTCGTCAAAGCGGCGACCATCGTTCCAGGCACCTCGGTTCCAATCGCGCCCATTATTCCAGCGCCCATTATTCCAGCGCCCATCGTTCCAGCGGCGATCATCGTCGCGTCGACCATCCCAGCGCCTTTCATCGCGGTCTCGGTTCCAGACGGCACGTTTCGGATCGTGATCGTCGCCACGCCATTCGGGACGCCGGTTCCAGTCATTGACGGCGGCAACACTCCGGTCGCCCCGCCAACCGCCTTCGGGACGCTGCATGTCGGGGCGCGCGGGCTGCACTGCCGAGGGTTGCGAGCGCCAGCCTCCATTTTGCTGCTGCCACCCCGGATTGCCACCCGGTCCCGGCCCGCGATCGGGGCGTTCACCGGGACCACGGCCCTGCCAACCGGGGCCGCCGCCCATTCGCGCCTCGGGACCCGGGCCGCCGCCACGTTCGTGACCGCCACCACGCGGACCATGTCCGCCCTCCTGTGCGTAAGCCGGAGCGATGCCCGCGATCAGCGTCGCGCTCATCAACCCCGCAAGCAAAGCTTTCCTCATCATAGTCTCGACTCACTCAAGTCGGGGCGGAATGCCCCTTGATGATTGTCTTTTACTAGGTGCCTGTTGTCCCGATCGTGAACTCATTGGTCAGCGATTAGAAAGAATCCTTGTCTCGCTTCTGGACTTCGCTTCCGAAAAGACGCACGGTCATGGTTTGTGCTGCGCATCGAATAAAGGGCGCTGAGTGGTGCAAAAGCTGATTTAGATCAGAGCAACACCGGTGAACTGCCCTTAGGACGAAATGAGTGACGAGAGTGTCCGATGATGGCCGCATCCGGCTGGCCTTGCGTGAAGCGACGATGGAGGATCATCGGCGAGTCGATGATCTGTTCGGCGACTTCTCGCTCTCTACGAAGGTCGACTATGTCCATTTCCTTCGCGCTCACGCGTTGGCGTTGCATGCGATCGAACCTGTCGCGCAGCCATCCTCGCCCCGCCTGCCTTTGCTGATCGACGATCTGGGCGCTCTGGGGGCGGCGATCCCGACTTCGCTACCCAATGTCGAGGATCGAGAGGGCGGCTATCGCTGGGGCCTTCTTTATGCACTGGAGGGATCGCGGCTCGGCGGCGCGATGCTCGCCCGGCAGGTGGGAGATGGCTTGCCCAAAGCCTATCTCTCCGCCGCGCACGGCAAAGGTGAATGGAGGGCATTCCAGCAAGAGATGGACGCCGCCGCCACAGTAGGCGGTGATCAATGGTTGGACGACGCGATCAAGGGCGCTCGCGCCGCCTTCGACCGGTTTGCCCAAGCGGCGGAAGCGCAGCGCGAGGCAATCGATGGCTGACGCGGACAACCCTCAATCCGCGACCGGCTTTGACGTCGATCTCACCAACTGCGATCGCGAGCCGATCCATGTGCTGGGGACGGTGCAGCCCTTCGGCTTCCTGATGGCGCTGACGGCCGACTGGCTCGTCTCGCGCGTTTCAACCAACAGCGAAGCGTTTATCGGCAAGTCGCCCATGGCTTTGCTGGGCCAGCCGATCAGCGCCGTCTTTACTGGCGACGCAATCCATACGCTGCGCAACCGCATCACCCTGCTGCGCGGACCGGACTCGGTCGAGCGCATCTTCTCGCTCGCCTTGACCGAAGGCGGGCCGCTGTTCGACGTCGCGGTGCATTTCTCCGGCCCGCTCGTCGTGATCGAAGCAGAGGCTGCCAGTCAGGACGAAATGGAAGCGAGCAGCACCGTCCGCTCGATGGTGTCGCGTCTGGGGCAGGCGGACAGCTTGGCCGCCTTCCTGCGCGACGGCGCACGGCAGGTTCGGGCGCTCACGGGCTTCGATCGCGTGATGATCTATCGCTTCGCCGACACCGGCGATGGCGAAGTCATTGCCGAAGCTTTGAAGCCCGGCATCGAAAGCTACTACGGCCTCCATTATCCCGCGTCCGACATACCGCAGCAGGCGCGCGCCTTGTATCTGCGCAATATCTTCCGCGTGATTGCCGACGTTCACGCCGAACCGGTGCCGGTGATACCCGCGATTGATCCGGCTGGAATGGCGTTGGACATGTCGCTCTGCCTGACGCGGGCGGTATCGCCGATCCATATCGAATATCTGCGCAACATGGGCGTTCGCGCGTCGCTCTCCATCTCGATCGTGGTTGATGGCAAGCTCTGGGGTCTGTTCGCCTGCCACCATTACAGCCCGCGCCTGCCGACTTTCGCGCAGCGTAGTGCAGCGGAGTTGTTCGGCCAGATATTTTCGATGATGCTGGAAAGCCGCGAGCGGGCGGAAACGGCGGAATATGAGGGGAAGGCGCGGCAAGTCGCCGATCGCCTGCTGTCGGCGGTGGCGCAGGATCATGAGCTTCTCTCGAACGCGGGCTGGTTGGGCGAGATCATATTCGACACGATCCCCGCGGACGGAGTGGGCGTCTATATCGACGGGCATATGACCTTCTCCGGCTTGACCCCCGACGAGCCTGCCTTCGCGGCGATCGTGACCATGCTTAATCAGGTGGCTGCGAGTCAGGTCTATACGACAAGCACCTTGTCCAAGGTTTTGCCGGAGGCGGCGGCATATTCCGACCGTGTCTCAGGCTTGCTTGCCATCCCGCTATCACGCCGCCCGCGCGATTATGTCGTGCTGTTTCGCGCCGAGCAGTTGCGCGCCGTGCGCTGGGGCGGCAAACCAGAAAAGAACATCGAATACGGCCCGAATGGCCCCCGCCTTTCGCCGCGCAAGAGCTTCGAGGAATGGTCGGAACTGTCGCGCGGCATAGCGCTCGCTTTCACGCCTGCGCAGGTCCGCGTCGCCGAAGCGCTGCGTACCGCCCTGCTCGAAGTCGTGTTGCGCCTGTCGGATTCGGTCGATCAGGAACGGCAACGCGCGCACGAGAAGCAGGAGCTGCTGATCGCGGAGTTGAACCATCGGGTCCGCAACATCCTCTCGCTGATCCGTGGCTTGTTGTCGCAGACGCGGGATAGTGCGCGGACGGTGGACGAATTTATCGGTACGCTGGAAAGCCGGGTTCATGCGCTGGCCCGCGCACATGACCAGATTACGGCGGACCGCTGGGCACCTGCGCGGCTGCACGACCTGATCGAAGTCGAGGCCGGAGCCTATTTGGGCGAGCGCAGCGATCGGGTGCGGCTCGACGGGCCGAACGTCCTGCTAACGCCGGGTTGCTTCACCGTATTGGCGCTCGTGATTCACGAGATGCTGACAAACGCCGCCAAATATGGCGCGCTGTCGGATAGCGGCACCGTGTCGATCAGTTGGCATGTCGATGAAGATGGAAGCCTGCTCATCGACTGGACCGAAGCGGGCGGACCACCCGTCGTCGCGCCAACGCGGCGTGGGTTCGGCTCCACGGTGATCGAGCGCTCCATCCCCTATGATCTGGAGGGGCATGCCGAGATTAATTACAAGCTGGCCGGGATCGAGGCGCGTTTCTGCATTCCGTCACGGCACGTCGTCTCCGTCCTGACCGAAACGATCGATCGGGAACGCGCAAAGCCGGTGACCCCTGCGAACCCCGGCCTGCTCAAGGCTCGCAGCGTGCTGTTGGTCGAGGACAATATGATCATCGCCATGGATGGCGAGGATGCGCTGCGCGATTTGGGGGCGGAGGTCATGACCGCCGCCAGCGTCGGGCGTGCGCGGGAGGCACTGGCGCTTCAGCCCGTCGATCTCGCCGTGCTCGACTTCAACCTGGGGCACGAGAGCAGCCTGCCGGTTGCGGATCTGCTGACGGAGAAAGGCATCCCCTTCATCTTCGCGACCGGCTATGGCGATGGTCTGGAACTGCCCGCGCGATTCGAACATGTGACGTTGCTAAAGAAGCCTTATTCGGGTGCCACGCTGGCGCAGGCTCTGGGATCTTTTATCGAGAAGGCAAAATAACCGGAAGAAACGATCGGTTTCAGCCTCTTCGATTGTGAAGAGCGGCCGACATGCCGATCTTGTCGGCATGAAACAGCCTGCTCTCTTCATCCCCCATGGCGGTGGTCCCTGCTTCTTCATGGACCCCGCCGATCCGCAAAATCCGCATAGCGATCCGATGTGGTGGCCGATGCAGGATTATCTTGCAGGGCTAATCGACAGCCTGCCCGAACGGCCGAAGGCGATCCTGCTGGTTTCGGGCCATTGGGAAGAAGCGGCTTTCACCGTACACAGCGGCGAGCGGCCGGGCCTGCTGTTCGACTATTATGGCTTTCCGCCGCACACCTATCAGTTGCGCTGGGATGCGCCAGGCTCACCGGAACTGGCGCATCGCGTCGCGTCGCTTCTGAAGGACGCTAGGTTTGCGGCGGAGGAGGACGGCGAGCGGGGCTGGGACCATGGGGTCTTCATTCCCATGAAGGTCGCGGTGCCCGATGCGGACATTCCGCTCGTCCAGTTGTCCCTTCGGCACGACCTCGATCCGGCGGCGCACATCGCGGCGGGACGGGCTTTGTCGGCCTTGCGGGACGAAGGTGTGCTGATCGTGGGATCGGGTATGAGCTTCCACAATCTGCGCGTGCGCGGTCCGGCCGCGACCGAGCCATCGTCGGAATGGGACGCGGCGCTTGAGCATGCGGTGACCGACCCTGATCCTGACCAGCGCGCGCGCCGCGTCGCAGGATGGGCTGAATTGCCGCATGCCCGCTTTGCCCATCCTCGCGAGGAGCATCTGCTGCCGCTGATGGTCGCGCTGGGAGCTGGTGGTGACGATCCGGCTAATCTTGATCACCGCAGCGAAGCGATGGGCTGGACAGTGTCGGCCTATCGCTTCGGCTGATGGGTCAGGGCTTGCGCAGGGCGGGCACGGTTTCCGCGGCCTGCTCGGGTGTGATGCCCGGCGGCGGGGCGGCAGCGACCTGCTCCTCGCCGCGCATGATGCGCCCCGCCCGCTGGATCGCACCGCGAAGGCGCGGATAGATGCCGCACCGGCAGATGTTGGTGATGGCGGCGTCGATCTCCTCGTCGCTTGGATCGTTGGTCCGGCGCAGCAGCACCGACGCGGCCATGATCATGCCCGGGATGCAGTAGCCGCATTGCGAAACGTTGTCGGCGGCGAACGCCTGTTGCAGCGGATGGCCGCGATCGGGCGAAAGCGCCTCGATCGTCGTGACAAAGCGGCCTTCAGTCTTGCCGATAGTGACCTGGCAGGAACGGACCGCTTCGCCGTCGATATCGACGGTGCAGGCGCCGCAATCCCCCGTGCCGCAGCCATATTTCGTGCCGGTCAGGTTGGATGCGTCACGTAGCGCCCAGAGCAGCGGCGTGTCGGGGTCCATGCGATATTGCACGGGACGGTCGTTGACGGTGAACTTCGTCATGCCGCCGCCTCTTCCTCCTCCGCCTTGTGATAGAGAACTTCGTTGCGGATGTGGATGGTCCGAGAGGCGAGGCGGATTTCCTGGATGAAGGTGGCGAAGGCGCCCGCCTGAAGTAGCATCGCCAGGCTGAAGAGGATCGCGACGGGTGTGCCAAGATGCGCGCCCAGCAAATTGCCCGCGAACAGCAGGATGACGACGAGACAGACTGCGCAGGCCGAGGCTACCGACAGAAAGATCGCGCCGTTGACGACGCTCATGCGCCGGTCGAGGACGCGGATTTCGCCTACCATCCGGTCATGTTCCTTGCCGCGTGTCGTCAGGACAAGTTCCTCGACGGCGCGGGCGCGATCGATGATGCGGGCGAGGCGGCTGACGCAGACGTTGAGGAACGCACCGATGCCCGCGAGCAGGAAGACCGGCGCGAGCGCCAGCTGGATCGTCTGCGCGACCTGCGACACTTGCGGAATGACGGGGATCATCGGGCGATACCTTGCATGAGAGCGATATCCCCTATCATGGGCGATCGGGCAAGCGGAGTTCAGGCGCGGGGGTGCGCGTTGCGATAGACGTCGAGCAGGTGCGCGGCATCGACCTGCGTATAGACTTGCGTCGAGGAGAGGCTGGCATGGCCGAGCAGTTCCTGAAGCGAGCGCAGGTCCGCGCCGCGCCCGAGCAGATGGGTGGCGAAGCTGTGGCGCAGGGCGTGGGGCGTGGTTCGGTCGGACAGGCCAAGCCTGCCGCGAGCACCCTGTACCGCTCGGCGGATGAGCGCCGCGGACAGCGGCCCGCCTCTTGCCCCCCGGAACAGCGGCTGGTCGCGGGCGGGGGGATAGGGGCATTGATCGACATAAGCTTCGATCGCGGCGCGGACTTGCGGCAGCAGGGGCACGATGCGCGTCTTGTTGCGCTTGCCGGTAACGCGCAACGTGTCGCCGAGCGGGAGGACATCGCCGTTCAGCCCCATCGCCTCGCCGATGCGCAGCCCCGCTCCGTAGAGCAGCAGCAGCACCGCCCAGTCGCGCGCGCCGATCCAGCCTTCTCGGGCCGTTTCGGCGATGTCGGCGGCGAGCGCCACGGCTTCGTCGGGCGAAACCGGGCGCGGGAGGCCGCGCTTGACGCGAGGTCCCTTGAGCTGGGGAATGCGCGCGTCCTCGCCGCCGACATGGCGCAAGAAACCGCGAACGGCGGAGAGTTCTCGGGCGGCTGAAAGGTTGCCGATGCCGTCCATTCGTCGGGCCGTGAGGAAGGCGCGCAGGTCGGATTGGTCGAGGTTCGCCAATGCGGCGGCGGTGATGGCCTCGCCACGATGCTGTTCCAGAAAGGCGATCAGCCGCTCGGCGGTGGCGACATAGGCACGCACGGTATGGGTCGATCGGCGGCGGTCGAGGGTCAGATGATGCCGCCAGTCTTCGAGAAGCGAGCGAGTCGTCATGGGTCGCGCCTGCCACTTAACTTCGCATATTTCCCGCAAAACACGACATTTGATGTCAAATGTAGGAAATTAAGTTGCGTGATGCGGTTTTGGCGACAGACCTTTCTTGATGTCATCCTGCGCCTTCTCCATCATGGCCCATCGACTGAGTCCGCCCTATCAGTCGAGGGCGTAATAGGACAACCGCCCCCGCCCGTCAGAACAGGCGGGTCACACCATAGAAGGCTGCGCCGATCAGGGCAGCGGAAGGCAGGGTGACGACCCACGCGACCACGATACGCGATGCGATGTTCCAGCGCACGGCAGAGAGGCGACGGGACGCGCCCACGCCG
>CAJYHD010000113.1 GCA_913773715.1 uncultured Sphingobium sp. | reverse complement strand
ACCGTCGCCCCGGTGGCCGCGTCGATCGCCTTCGCATAGAGAGCCTTCACGCCATATTCGGCCGAAAGCGCGAAACGCCGTTCCCAATGCCGCGCATGCTGGAGCGGTTCGTCGGTCCGCCACTCGTCCCGCAGCGCCTGACCGAAGGGAAAGCGGAACCACGGCGTTTCGTGCAGAAATGCGCCATAGCGTCGCTGGACTATTGCGGCGTGGCGGTCGTCGGCGCTTGTCCATCCGCTCAGCCATTCGAATAAGCGCCCGATGGAGCGTTCATAGGCCGCCTTGACCAGCAGTTCGGCGGTGTAGCTGATGCCGATGGTATAGATGGTCAGCTTGTAGTCGCTCGCGGTCGGGCTACCCATGGTCAGTTGGTTGACCGTGCAATAGCTGGTCCAGAAGGACGCGATGTGCCGTCCGAACGGAAAGGCGCTCGGTGGCGCGCCGCGGTCCAGATGGCGCGCATAGCTTTCCGCCTCATAGACGATGTGCCATTCGGGATAGGTCAGAAAGGTCGCTGCCAGTGGTCGCCGGTCGGCAGGCGGCAGGATCGAACGATAGGGCGGGGCGCCGGCCCGGTCCGCCGGGGGCGTGCGGCACCCCCCTTCGATATAGGCGACCGGTACGACCACCGCGCCCGCGACGAGCGCGGCCGCCGCGATCGCCAGTTTCCAGCGGCGCTTCACCGTGCCGGTTCGGGACGACGGGCGAGCCGATACCCGACCCAGATCGCCAGGCCACCGATCACCAGATGAGGCAGATTGGCGAAGATGTGGACGGCGACCGACTGTTGGATCGGCCCATAGAGAAAGATGCCACCGTCGAGATAGCCGCTACCTAGAAACAGCCCCATCACGCCGTCGGCGAAATAGAGTGGGCCGAACAGCCGAAAATAGCGCCGCGCCGCGCCATAGGACCACCAGGCCGCAACGCCCGCCCAGACGCCCGAGAAAAAGTGAAGGCTGTCGTCATATAGGTCGAGTTTGAACAGCCCGAACAGATTGCCGTTCGCATCCAGAAACGGCGGAATATGTCCGATCGCCACCACCAGCATAAAGCCGACGCAATAGGCCGCACCGATCGCACGCACTGTCTTCATCGCCGATGTTCCTCCCGCGTATTCTTGGCCCTGCTTATGGCATAGTCCGTCTTGTCAAAAGAACGCATATTAGGATGCTGGCTTTGCCCTCTCCTTAGTGATGCCAAGGGGGCTTCGCCCTTCGGCGACCTGTCCGGTCCAATTGACGTCGCGGCTCCGCAAGTCATGGGATGGGCCAGTCCTGCCCATGTGACCACCCGCTGAAATTCGGCTGATGAGAGGGGTGGGGTGAAGGGGCTGGAAAAAGACACGCCCGGCTTGGGCGGGTGATTTCGTATCCGACAATCCTGGACGCATCCCAAGCACGCTCGGACCGCGCCGACCGGCGCAGCGCAAGCTGCCTCGGTGTCAGCCGACGCATGGCCAAGAAATTACGCCGTGATTCATGCCGATGAACACGTTCTCGAAAACCCACTTGCATTCTCATTTGTAATGTTAGACTTTCATATGTGCCATTAAAGACTTCTCGGTCAGGGAGGCGTGGCGGTGAGGGGGACGGCCATCCCGGTCTCGCACAAGCTTTTGTCACGAATTGGTGGCAAATGAGCAGGTGCACTCTCGCTTATAAAAAGGAGAGATGGCATGCGCTATAAATTCAGCCTTCTTATCGGAACGGCGGCATGCTTGGCGGTCGGATCGGCCGCGCATGCCCAGACGAACGGCCCGATCGACGCGACCACGGCAAAGGCCGCCCCCGCACAGGCGACGCCTGGCGTCGGGAACGCCGACGTCGGCTCGGAACAGGGCGCGGAAATCGTCGTCACCGGCTTTCGTCGATCGCTGGACATCGCGAACCAGATCAAGCGCAACGCCAATGTGGTCAGCGACGTCATCTCTGCGGAGGATATCGGGAAATTCCCCGACCTGAACCTTGCGGAATCGCTGCAACGTATCACCGGCGTTCAGATCACCCGGTCGGCAGGCGTAGGTTCTGGCGCGTCCATCCGTGGCCTTCCGCAGGAATTTACCCGCGTCCATTATAATGGTCGGACGCTGGGGAGCGGCGGCACGCGGTCATTCGATTTCACCGCCTTTTCGTCGTTGTTCACCAGCTCGGTCGAGGTGCTGAAGTCCCCGACCGCCGACATGATCGAAGGCGGCCTGTCGGGCACGGTCAACGTCAAGACCGCAAGGCCGCTCGACATCGGCAAGACCACGCTCAGCGCCTCCGTCGAAGGTGTTTACGAGGAAAATCGCGGGAAGCTGACGCCGCGTGTGGCCGCGCTCGGCAATTGGGTGAACGCCAGCGGCACCTTCGGGGTCAATGCGGGCATCGCCTTCGAGCGCCGTGACTACCGCGAGAAGTTCCTCAATACCTATGGCGCCGAAACCAGTCGCGAGTCACCGCTGTTCGACAGCACCGGACGCGCGGTGCAGGGCGGCAAGTCGCCGCCGATCGATTACAATGTCGATGGTGACTTTAACGACACCTACAGCTTCCAGCACGGCTTCGACAATTGGAACACGCAAGGGCGGCGTGATCGACTCACCGCGATCCTGGGTTATCAGTGGAAGCCGACCGAAGAGCTCGAACTCTATGGCGACGCCTTTTACAGCAGCCTGAAGAGCACCCAATATGTAAGCCGCGCGCAGGTGCGCTTCACCGATATCGCACCGCAGATTCCGGGCGGCACCAACTATGGCGTACGATCCAGCACGATCGACACGAGCTTCGTCGGCCAGCTGCTCGGCGGCTCGCAGGGCTTCCTGACCGCGCTTGATGCGGACGGCGTCAGCATCCAGGCGACCGCCCGTGAATATAACTCGAAGATCAACGTCTTCTCGGTGGCACAGGGTGCGAAATGGAAAAGCGGCAACCTGACGCTGGAGGCGCAGGGTTCCTATTTCCGGGCGACCAACGACACCCGCACCTTCGGCCTTCAGGCGCAGGGTCGCGCCTCGGCACAGCTCACCTTCCCGAACGGCCTGGGCGGAGGTCCCCTGGTCGGCTTTTCGCGCGGCTATGACCCGTTGAACGGCAGCAATTTCTACCTGAACGCCGAGGATCTGGGTGCCTTCACCAGCCCCGACCGCAACATCGAAGGACGCTTTGACGCGACCTACGCGCTGGGCGAGGATTCCTTCATCCGATCGGTCAAGGGCGGCGTGTTTGCCAGCGGCCGCCGCTTCCGGAACACCTCGGCCTTCTCGGTCCTGAATGCCCAGCAGATCGCGGCATTGTCGAATGGCAAGCTCACCGTCATGCCCGGTGTCGAGGGCGGCGGGGGCATCCCGGCTGCGGCCTTCCTTTCGGCAGGCGATTTCTCGGGGTTGCCGGGCAATGCGCGTCTTCTGGTGTTCGATGTGGGTAAGTTCGCATCGGTAGTTCCGCGATCCGCCTTTTACGACGATCAGGTGATCCCGGTGCAGCCGGGCGCAGGCTTCAATGTCGAGGAGAAGACGCTGGCCGCGTACGGCCAAGTCGACTTTGCCGGCATGGACGATCGTCTGGCGGGTAACTTCGGCGTGCGCTGGGTACAGACGCGGACGTCTTCGGAGGGGTTGGTCCCCAACTTGGACGCGTTGATCGTCGAGGCGGATCGGGTGACGGTGATGGTGCCCGCCGCGGGCCAGACCTCGCTGAAGGCGAAATACAGCTCGTTCCTGCCCAGTCTGAACATCCGGTACAATCTGACGCCGGAACTGGTCATCCGTGGCGCCGCCGCGCGCGTGATCGGGCGCCCCGGTCTGGGCCAGCTGAACGCAGGCACCTCGGTCGATGCGAATATCCGCTCGATCTCTTCGGGCAATCCGGCGCTGAGGCCCTACAAGTCCGATCAGCTC
>CAJYHD010000112.1 GCA_913773715.1 uncultured Sphingobium sp. | reverse complement strand
CTTTCCACAAATTTCCAACATGTGGAATAATATGACACGAAACGCGGGAAACATGCGAAGTTAAGCGCGCCGAACCGTTCGTCGGCTTGCTTGAAAAGTCACCGCGTTCCGCCTATGTTCGGCCAATGGCCATCCTTCCGATCCTTGAAGCGCCCGATCCTCGGTTGCGCACGATTTCCACGCCGGTCGAAACGATCGACGACGATCTGCAACGCCTGATCGACGACATGTTCGAGACCATGTACGACGCCCCCGGCATCGGCCTCGCCGCCATTCAGGTCGGCGTGCCGAAGCGCGTGCTGGTGATCGACCTGCAGGAACCGGAATCGGATGCAGAAGACGCCAAGCCGATCCGCAACCCGCTGGTGTTCATCAACCCGGAAATCCTCGCCTCGTCAGAGGACCTGTCGGTCTATAACGAAGGCTGCCTCTCGGTTCCCGAGCAGTTTGCAGAAGTGGAGCGCCCTGCCGTCGTCCGCGCCAGCTGGATGGACCGCGACGGCCGCATCCATGAGGAGCAACTGGAAGGGCTGCTCGCCACCTGCCTCCAGCATGAGATGGATCATCTCGAAGGCATCCTCTTCGTCGACCATCTCTCGCGCATGAAGCGCGACATGCTGCTGAAGAAACTGGCCAAGGCCCGCCGCGCGGCCTGAGCTTATTCGCGTGCCGCCCGGATCGCCGCGCTCCCGGCAAAGGGGGTGACGGCGACCAGCAGCAGCGACGCCGCGCCGAGCAGCTTGATCGCCGCGCCGCTGCCATCGCCAAGCGATCCTGCGCCGAAGATCAGCACCGGCACCGCCAGCGGCAGCGCCAAGAGTCCCGCCAGCGCGCCGCTCGACCGCAGCCCCGCCGTCAGCGTCGCGACCAGCAACCCCAGCGCCGCAAGGGCGGGGGTGCCGATCAGCAGACCGATCTCCAACTTGACGGTCATCGTGGCCTCCAGCTTGAGCAGCGCGGCAGCGGGCAGGCTCGCCAGCATCAGCGGCGGCCCGAACGCCAACCAGTGTGCGATCAGCCGCGCCGTCACGACCACCTCTTCGCCGATACCGCGCACCGCCAACTGATCCAGCACGCCCGCCTCGACATCGGGCGCGACCAGCCGATCGACCGGCAGCAAAGCCGCCAGCAGTGCCGCGATCCACACCATGCCGCCACCGGTGCGTGCCAGCAGCGCGGCATCGGGTCCGACCGCAAAGGGATAAAGGCTCGCCACCAGCAGCAGGAACGCAACCGGCAGCCACAGTCCCGCCGATCGCCAGCCCTGCACCAGATCGCGGCGGATCAGCATTGCTAGCAGCCTCATGCCGCCCCCACCAGCACATGGTCGGCGAGCGACAGCAGGACGGGCTGTGCGATCGGCAAGGGCTGGTGCGACGCTGCGACGACGATCCCGCCGCTCGTCAGATGCCGCTCCACCGCTTGCCCCAGCAGATCTACCGAAGCCGCGTCCAGACCATTGCCCGGCTCATCCAGCAGCCAGATCGCCGCGCCCGACGCGATGACGCGCGCCAGCACAGCCCGCTTGCGCTGCCCGGTCGAGAGCATCCTGACCGGCACATCGGCCAGAGACGTCAGTGCCATCGCCTCCAGCGCCGCAGCTATCACAGCTCGCCCCACACGATCGACGCCTGCCCAAAACGCCAGCGCCTTCCCCAATGGCACATTCTGATCCAGCGCCAGCTTTTCGTCCGCCAGCGCGACTTTGCCTACGCGTTCGACCCGCCCGGCATAGGTCGGCAGCAGTCCCGCGCATATCCGCAGCAGGCTCGACTTGCCGATCCCGTTCGGCCCGGTCAGCAGCGCGCCCTGTCCCGGTGCCAGCGTCAGGTTCACACCCCGAAACAGCATCCGCCCGCCCCGCAGGCACGCCACATCCTCAAGGCGCAACGCCGCGCCGTCGCTCATGGCGCGACCATGTCCTCCAGCACCTGCATGTCGAGGTCGGAGAGGCCGAAATGATGGCCAATCTCATGCACCACGACATGTGTAATGAGCGCTTCGAGCGGAACGCCCGTCTCGACCCATTCGTCCAGCAGCGGACGACGGAACAGATGCACGGTCGGCGGCGCGTCCCCGGTTTGCGCCTCCTGTCCCACCGGGTGGCCGGTGTAGAGACCGGTCAACCCGAACGGGTCGTCGATCTCCATCTCTCTCAATATGTCGGCGCTCGCAAACTCCTCGACGAACAGTACGACACTGGCAAGATGCTCGGTGAACGGGTCGGGCAAGCGGCCGAGCGCCTCCAGCGCCAGCGTCTCGATTTCCTGAGCCGTGGGCGCGAAGCGCGGCGATTGACCTTCATGCGACATGACTGCCACATAAGATAAAGCCCCACAGGAGGATAGAGAGATGATTGGTAAACTGGACGGAGAAGACCGCGCGCTTGCGCTCGCCGATCTGCCGCAATGGACCGTGGTCGCCGATCCGGCGGATGGGATATCGCGCCGCTTCACCTTTGCCGATTTCAACGCCGCGTTCGGCTTCATGGCGCGGGTGGCGTTGCTGGCGGAGAATGCCGACCATCATCCCGAATGGTCGAACGTCTATAACCGCGTGGACATTCTCCTCACCACGCATGACGCGGGCGGCCTGTCCCAGCGTGATATCGACATGGCAAAGGCGATCGAGGCTTTGCTCTCCTAACCCGTCAATAGCGGACGGGCGTTTCGATCCGGTCGTCGTAATTCTTGAGCGCGGCGATCACCGAAGGATCGCCCGCATAGCGCCGCCGCAGCATCGCGAGCCGCGCATCGGACCCCTTGCACAGTTCCGCGACATTTTCGTCGATATAGGCGCGGCGCCCGGCATCGGTCGGCGCCTCGCCCCGGAAATGGTCGCAGCCATCGCGCGCAACCATGAACTCGGTCACCTCACGCGGGAAGGGCGCGGCGCTCGCCGCGACGTCGGATGGCGGCAGGTCGAGCGGGAAATACGGGGCGGGCCGCGCACGGACCGTCACCGTCGGACCCGCTTTCACCGGCTCGGGTGCGGGCTTTTCCACCGGTGGAGGAGGAGGGGGCGGGGCGGCTTCGACGGGGGCAGCCTGTGCCACAGCGACGGGCGGTGTGCTGTTGCCCTGCGCGCTGTCATCCGACATGCGGCATCCGCCGACGAACGCCAGCGTCATCACCATCGGAACCAGCACCCAACGCCTGCTCACCTGATTTCCTCCCACAAGCTGGCGATCAGGTCCGCGACATGCGGCAAGCGCGGTTCTTCCTCGTCCAGGATCGCCAGAAACGCACGCCGCCTATAGTCAGCGAGTGTGTCGTGCGAAAGGCGGCTTGCTGCGGGTACTGCCGAATTCACGATGTCCAGCAGCCGCTCCAGCCCGTGCAGACGCCCCCAGAGATAGTCGTTTTCGCGATAGGCACGGCTGAAGAAAGCGCCGAAATTGTTGAATTCAATGCCTTTCAGCGTCGCCTCAGCGCCGCCAGCCCGAATCGCCGAACAATCCTCCGGCGAGATCCGGTCGACCTTCACCGGATCATATTCATCCAGAGTGTCACCCTGAAGCAACGGTAATGTGGCGATGTCGGTAAAGGGAAAGCCGAGATAGGCGAGCAGCATCGTCCGCCGCCCTGCCTTAGAGAGCGCCGCCAGAGCTTCGGCCAGCATCTGATCCGCCGATTCGTCCCGCCCGCGCAAGTCCCGCGCCGCCGCCACGGCGTCGATCGCGGCGGCGCCATCGGTCGGCGTGCTGCGCGCCGCAGCGATCACGGTTTCGTCGTGGAAATCGCTCTCCTCGCACTCGGCATACAGCGCGAGCGCCCGATAGATGGCGTCGTGCATCGCCTGAAGCGCGGGATCGTCCTGATCCGCCTCCGTCTCCAGCGTGTCGGCCAGCCGCCGCGCCAGAAACCGCAGGCGACGGATGCGAAAGGCGAGGTCATGGGTGCGGAAGAATTGCACCGAAGCGGAGTTGGCGCCGTCCTTCTCGGTCAGCCGATCTGCCCCGGCCTTGCGCACCGCTGACCAGACGGCCTGCCGGTAACTCTCCCGCATCATCCCGCTTTGCTCGCCGCTGAGACGCAGCAGCAAGGTGGAAAGCGATTCGACGATCCCCGACAGCTTCAGATGACCATAGGCCGGGAAGGCGAACCCCGCAGAGGAGGCCGCACGCTGATGCGCTTTGATGCGCCAGGCGGACAGTCGCGCCGGGGTGGGCCGATCGAGGAAAAGCATGCCGCCGACCGCATTCTCGACCTCTGCCTCCATGCCGGGGCGCAGCGCGTCGAGGATGCGGCGCATCCGTCGGATACGGGCGGAATGACCGTCGATTGCCTCCAGATTGTCGCGGATCGGCTGCTCGCGCGGAATGTCGGACAGAGCGCCGAAGATGGTGCGGAAGAAGCCGGGCAGCGGCGCATCTTCCCCGGTCGGCACAGCTTCGTGCTCGCCTTGCTTGTTGAGTTGAATCGATCGATGCCCTGGTTTGGGGTCGATATAGACGAACCGGCGATCGACCTCCCGCCGCGATGGTCGGTTACGCAGCGCGCCGATAGCGGGCGCAAAGGGAGCATTCGCCAGCACCGAGCCATCGATCAGTACCGCATCCTCCGCCGTTCCGCGTACGCTGTGGCGGGGCAGGGCACGGCTGAGAAACGTGTCGCGGGTCGGCCAATGCCGATGCCGCCGCTTCAACACGCGATCCAGCTCGCGCACGGTGAAGGGCGGGAAAGCTCCCGGAAAACTCGCCGTCGCCCGCGCGGCAAAGATGAGTTCGACCGGATCGGCGAAGGCGCGCGCACCGCGACCCCGCGCGCGAAAACCGATCGTCAGCCGATGCTCGGTTTCCACCACCTGAGGCGGGCTGTTTAGGTTGAGGCCTTGCGGATGTCCTTCGAAATCGGTGACCGTCACGAACAGGTCGAGCGGATGCCCCTCCGGGAGCAGCGCAGGTCCGCGCTCCGATGCGGCCATGGCGTCGAAAGCATCCATCAGCATGTTCGAGAAAATCTCACCCCCGAAGGGCGGTTCGAACCAGCGGGACCGGATGAAGCGCGACAGCTTGAGCCGCACCTCCTCCCGCGTATCCGGCGCGACCGTACGCTCCACCGCATCGCCCGGTCGCCGCGCCGCCATCCAGACGAGCGGCGTCGCCCAGAATTTGGTCATAGCCCGCGCGGGCCTTGCATCGGGATCAAGCAACTGGTCGACGTCGGCATTGTCGAGCCACAGCGCCGTCAGCGGCTCCAGTGACTGCCCCGTCTCGATCGCCTGCGCCAGAAAAATGCCGTTGATCCCGCCGGCGCTGGCGCCTGCGATAATGTCGGGCATGACGCGCAGGCGGATACCGCTTGCCGCCTCGATCTCGCGCAGCATCTCGGCATAGATGCGCTCGCTGCCCTCTGCCGAGCTGGTCCCGTCGTGGAAGGCCCGGCTCGCGCGCGCCAGATGCCAGATTTCCTTGGTGATGCCGTGCATGTAGATGGCGAGGCTGATCCCGCCATAGCAGACCAGCGCCAGCCGCAGTTCCTTCTCCTTCATGGAAGCGGGATCGCAGAGGGCGGGCGACTTGTCGAGGGGCGCTCAGCCAATCGCGAAGTCGGCCCAGATCGGCAGATGATCCGACGCCTTGCGCGCCGCCGCGCTTTCATGGACGCCGCAGGACTTCAGCTTCATCCGCCCGCAATGCATGATCCGATCAAGCCGCGCGACGGGCCGCCGCGCATGGAAACTCCGCCCACAAGGCGCGAAACTGTAATGTCGCGCAAAGTCGGCCAAGCAACCGCGATCTGCGCTCCATTCGTTGAGGTCGCCCATCAGCACCGTGGGCATCGTATCACCCTGTCCGGCGCGATGGATCACCGCCGCCGCCTGCTTGCGTCGCCAGAGGCCCGACAGGTCGAGATGCATGCCGAACACACGCAGAGCCGCACCCTTGATATGAACCTCCGCCATGGTTGCCCCGCGTGGCTCCAGGAAGGGCAGGTGCAGCACGTCATGCGCGCCGATTTCCGCCTCTTTCCGTACAAGGATCGCATTGCCATGCCAGCCCATCGAATCGACCTGCACATTGAGCGGCACGGGCTTGTATCCACTCTGCTTGTCGAGCAGCAGCGGCGGGATCGCGGCGGAACGTATGCCGAAGCGCCGATCGGCTTCCTGCAACGCGATGACGTCGGCATCGACTTCCGCCAACACTTCCAGCACACGCTCCGGGCTGCGCCGCCTGTCCGTGCCGATGGCCTTGCGAATATTGTAGCTTGCGACCCGGATAGTTCCCATGCCGGTTCAATGCCCAAAGCGCCCGGATGTTTCCGGAGCCTCGCGCGATGTTCTTGAACTGTTCCGCATCCTGCGCCATAGATGTGCCATGGCCAAGACAAAGCGCAAATTCGTCTGTCAGCAATGCGGCTCCGTCTCGGGCCGTTGGCAGGGGCAATGCGACGATTGCGGCGAATGGAACAGTATTGTCGAGGAAGCGGCGGAAACCGTCTTTTCGGCCAAGCATGATCTGCAAGGCGGCGGTCGCGCGATCACGTTGATCGGCCTCGACAGCAAGGTCGAACTGCCACAGCGCGCCAGTACCGGTATCGCCGAATTCGACCGCGCGCTGGGGGGCGGTATTGTCCCCGGCTCCGCAACGCTGATCGGCGGCGATCCGGGCATCGGCAAATCGACGCTCCTTCTGCAAGCTGCCGCCCGCGTCGCCGCGCGGGGCCTGTCGGTCGCCTATATCAGCGGCGAGGAGGCGTCGGATCAGGTGCGGTTGCGCGCCCAGCGGCTCGGCCTTGGCAACGCGCCGGTGCAACTCGCCAGCGCGACCTCCGTCCGCGACATATTGACGACGCTCGGTAACGGGTCGCCACCCGCGTTGCTCGTCATCGATTCGATCCAGACGATGCACAGCGACCAGATCGAGGGCGCACCCGGCACCGTCAGTCAGGTCCGAGCCTCCGCTCAGGAACTCATCAAATTCGCCAAGCAACGCGGCACCGCGCTCGTCATGGTCGGCCACGTCACGAAGGACGGCAGCATCGCCGGCCCCCGCGTGCTGGAGCATATGGTCGATACCGTGCTGGCCTTCGAAGGGGAGCGCAGCCACCAATATCGCATCTTGCGCGCAATCAAGAACCGCTTCGGCGGCACCGACGAAATCGGCGTCTTCGCCATGGTGGCGGAAGGTCTTGAGGAGGTCGCAAACCCCTCCGCGCTGTTCCTCACCCATCGCGACGAGACGGTGACCGGCGCGACGGTCTTCCCCGCACTGGAAGGCACCCGTCCTGTGCTGGTCGAAATTCAGGCGCTCGTCGTTCGCCTGTCGAGCGGCGCGACCCCCCGCCGTGCAGTGGTCGGCTGGGACAGCGGCCGCCTCGCCATGATCCTCGCCGTGCTGGAGGCGCGCTGCGGTCTCAGCTTCTCGACCTGCGAAGTCTAGCTGAACGTCGCGGGCGGATACCGCCTCTCCGACCCTGCTGCCGATCTGGCCGTGGCCGCCGCGCTCATCTCGGCTCTGTCGGAAAAGCCGGTCCCCGCCGATGTCGTCCTCTTCGGCGAGATCGCGCTGTCGAGCGAAATTCGCCCCGTCGCCCACTCACCGCTCCGCCTGCGCGAATCGGCCAAGCTCGGCTTCAACCGCGCCTTCGTTCCCGCTTCCTCGGGGGATGGGGTGAAGGGGATCGCGGTCAGCGGCTTCCGCACGCTTGCCCAACTGGTTGACCAGATGCTGGGACGCGGATAGCCACGCGGGCGATGAACGCCATCGACATCCTCGTCCTGCTCGCGATCGGCGGCTGTGCCGTCCTCGGCCTCATGCGCGGCTTCGTGCTGGAAACCCTGTCGCTGATGGCATGGATATTAGCGATCTTCTGCATCCGCCTGTTCCATGGATCGGTCGCCGAGCTGCTTGCGCCTTTCGTCGGCACGACAAGCGGCGCGGCGATCCTGGCGCTGGTGCTTGTGTTCGGCGTCACCTTCGGCGCGGGCAAGCTTCTTGCCCATGCGATCGGTCGCCGCACGCGCCAGTCGGTTCTAGGCCCCGTGGACCGGGTGCTGGGTGCAGGCTTCGGCGCGGTCAAGGGCCTGATCGGCGCCACCCTCGTCTTCCTCGCCTTTAGCCTCGTTTACGACACCTTCTACGGCAGCGGCGCGCGCCGCCCCGACTGGCTGAGCGACGCCCGCACCTACCCCTTGCTCAACGCCAGTGGCCGCGCCGTCAGCGACTTCCTCGCCGAACAGCGCGCTAAAAAGCCTGCCGATCCTGCGACGGATTAGAAGTTGGCCAAGATTGGGGAGTTAAGGCAGTCCGGTATCGATCATTTCTTGACATCTTGAGCGACTTTGCTGTCACCCGAAAGCAGACATTAAAGCAGAAGGCGCAATCGCTCTAAACAACTGCGATGTGACAGTGAGGGCAGTCTGCAAAATGAGTTTGGCTTGGATTATTTTCGGTGTGTCCATCTGCCACTTTGCGATGATCAACGGGCTGTCTCTCATATCAGGCCGATATGGCAACATCGGGCTTCTCGATGATAACTCGCTTTTATTGGGGAAGGCGCACATTATTGGCGTCAGCCTTGCGATCCTAGCAGTAGCGGCGCTCTGCTGGTCATTGCGAACCGAGCATACCGCCCTCGCTATAACGGTTGCCACTGGGCTTATGATCGCAGACCTCTTGTGCATTTTAAAAATGCTACGCCGATAGCTGCATGTCCCCAAACCACCCTTCCAACCTTCAGAGCCAGCCCTTTTCCCGATAGGCCGCCACAGTAGCTTTCAACCCATCCTCGGTCGCAACCTGCGGCATCCACAGCCGCTTGGGCGGTTGCTTGCGCTTGGCGACGACCCAGTCGGGATGGCAGAAATAATCGACCCGATCCGGCGTCAGCTTGGCGTTGCGGCCCCGGATCAACCGGTCCGTCCGCGCCGCCGCGCCGAGCAGCCATTGCGGCGTGGCAAAGGTACGCACAGATCGCCCCACCGCGCGCCCGATCGCCGCGCCGAAATCCTTATGATCCCAGCCCGCCGGCGTTCCGTCATCGACCTCATAGGTGCGCGTCAGGCTCTGCTCCGTCTCTTGCGCCAGCGTCAGCAGCAGGCGCGACAGGTCTGCGACATGGATCACCGACAGCCGTCCGCCCGGCGGCAGCATCATGACGCCGCGCTTCGCCATGCGGAACAGCTCCAGCATCTCCTTGTCGCCCGGCCCATAGATGGCGGGCGGGCGCACGATCGACCAGTCGAGGCCGCTCGCCTTCACCTGCCGCTCCGACATCTCCTTGGACCAGCCATAGTCGGACAGGTCCGGCTCGCGCGCGGCGAGCGAGGACACATGCACCAGCCGCCTGATGCCGCGCCGACGCATCGCGTCGATCACCGCCACCGTGCCGCGCACGTTCCCGGCCTCGAACCCCTCGCGATCGGGCGCGTTCACCACGCCCGCGATGTGGACCACGGCATCGGCATCGCGCACCAGCGTATCGAGCGCCGCCGCATCCTCCAGCGACCCCGGCACCCATTTGAGGTGCGCACGCGGCGGCTGCGCCCGGCGCGTCAGCGCGTTGACGCGCAGCCCCTCGGCCAGCGCCTGCTCCAAAGTCTCGGCGCCGACGAACCCCGTCGCACCCGTCATCGCAATCCTGAAAACCATGTTTCCCTTTTAGACCATCGCCATATGGTCACGATGGACCAGCACCGACCGGGGCATCTCGCCCAGCAAGGCGGCTATCTCTTCGCTGCGGCGACCAGCGATCTTGGCCGAGTCGCCGCTGTCATATTCGATGAGGCCGCGCGCGATGATCCGCCCGTCCTGCGCGACGATGTCCACCACGTCTCCGCGCGCGAACATGCCTTCGACCCGCGCGACACCGGCGGGCAGCAGACTCGTCCCCCGTGCCAGCGCAGCTGCCGCGCCATCGTCCACGATGACCCGACCGCGCGTCGTCAGCCGTCCGGCGAGCCATCCCTTGCGCGCGCCCTTGCCACGCTCGGCAAGGAAGATGGAGCCGCGTCCACCGCCCGCCCAGTGCGAGAGTGGCGCATCGACCTTGCCGGAAATGATCGCGAGATGCGCGCCTGCACCCGTGGCGATCCGCGCCGCCTGGATCTTCGACACCATGCCGCCCGATCCCATGCCCGACGCAGAGCCGCCATCCGCCATGGCGTCGATCCGCGCGTCGATACGCTCTATCGTCTCAATCAGCATCGCGTTCGCATCGGCGTGCGGATTGGCAGTGTAAAGCCCGTCCACGTCCGACAGAAGGACAACCGCGTCGGCCTGAGCGGCCTGCCCGATCCGCGCCGCCAGCCGGTCATTGTCGCCGAAACGGATTTCCGCCGTCGCCACGCTGTCATTTTCGTTGACGACTGGCACGACGCCCAGCGCCATCAGCCGCTCCAGCGTCGCCGAGGCGTTGAGATAGCGCCGCCGGTTCTCCAGATCATCGAGCGTCACCAGCATCTGCGCGGCGGTGATGCCCTGTTCGTGCAAAAGGCCCGCCCAGCATTGCGACAGCGCGATCTGGCCGGTCGCCGCCGCCGCCTGCGCGTCTTCCAGGCTGCCACGTCCGCCCTTGGGCAGTTTAAGTCGCCGGGCGCCGAGCGCGATCGCGCCGGAAGATACGATGATGACCTGCTGCCTGTCTGCGCGTCGTTGGGCGACGTCCGCCACCAACGTCCGCAGCCAGTCGGTCCGAACCTCACCCGCCGGATCGACGAGCAGCGCCGATCCGATCTTCACGACCAGACGGCGGACGAGGGCAGGGGGGAAGCCGGAGAGGGCGGTCATGGTCTGGTACACGTCATCCGTTTAGTCCGAGCTTGTCGAGAACTCAGCGCATCGTTCTCGACAAGCTCGAACCGAACGGCGGGATTATTAGCTGGAGATCAAATTGGAGACCAAGGCTTCTCCGCCTCCGGCTCATCCTCCTCGACATCATCCGGCGGCAGGTCGAGCAGCGGCAGCACGGCGTCGAGCAGCGCGCCGACGCCTTCGCCTGTCGCGCCGGAGATGATGAACACATCCTCAACGCCAGCCTGCTCGCGCAGCTGGTCGGCGATGTCCTCCATCAGCTCCCGTCCCAAAAGGTCACCCTTGTTGAGCGCCACGATCTGCGGCTTTTCGTCCAGCCCTTCGCCATAGGCGGCGAGTTCGTCCTGCACGATGCCGAACTGCGCGACCGGATCGTCGCCCGTCGCATCGATCAGGTGGAGCAGCACCCGGCAACGCTCGATATGGCCCAGGAACCGGTCACCGATCCCCGCACCTTCCGCCGCGCCCGCGATCAGCCCGGGAATATCCGCCAGCACGAACTCGCGATCGCGATGCAGTACAACGCCAAGTTGCGGCTTGGTGGTCGTGAAGGCGTAAGCGCCCACCTTCGCCTTGGTATTGGTCACCTGATTGATGAAGGTGGACTTACCCGCATTCGGCATGCCGACAAGGCCGACGTCTGCGAGCAGCTTGAGACGCAGCCACACCCACATTTCCTGCCCCGGCCAGCCAGTACCATGCTGACGCGGCGCACGGTTGGTGCTGGTCTTGTAGGACAAGTTGCCGCGTCCGCCATCGCCGCCGCGCAGGAAGGTGACGCGCTGTCCGGCTTCCGTGAAGTCAGCCAGCACCTCCTGATCCTCATAGTCGGGATAGCCGTCTTCGTCCTCGGTTCCCTCGATCGGCTTCGGATCGGACAGGATCTGCGTGCCCACCGGCACCTTGACGATCAGGTCGTCGCCGCCCGCGCCATAGCGATTTTTGCCCATGCCGGGCTTGCCGCGCTGCGCCTTGAAATGTTGGGTATAGCGAAAGTCGATCAGCGTGTTGAGTCCGGCGACGGCTTCAAAGATGATGTCGCCACCCTTGCCGCCATTGCCGCCGTCCGGGCCGCCATATTCGACATATTTTTCACGCCGGAAGCTGACCGCGCCGGGACCGCCCCAGCCGGACTTGATGAATATCTTTGCTTGATCGAGAAAATGCATGCGCGGCCCATAACCCCAATGTCGCGATAATTAAACCTTCGCATGCGCCATGTTCGCCGCTTCCTGCATCAAGGCAAATGTGAGGCTGCGGGTCGCAATCTCCCGCGCCTTCTCGCGCGGCAAGCGGAGCGCGCTCGCCATTGGTCCGCCGACCTGCGAATCGCCCAGGGCCAGCAGCACCAGCATCAGCGTATTGTCGCGGATCAGGTCGGCCATGTCGGAGCTTTTCGCACTGGCCGACAGCTTGTCCACCAGCCGATGGATCGCATCGACGATCGGGTCCAGCGCATCCTCGTTCCCCGACGCGAGCATCCAGCTCGCGAGCGCGCCTGCGCCTTCCCGGTCGAAGGCGTCGAATGTCATGTCGACGATCGCACGCGGCGTCGTTTCGCCACGTCGCACCGCATGCACCGCTTCGCCGATCGTCGCCGTGATCGTATCACCCAGATAGGCCGCCAGCGCCTTCTGCAGCCCCGCCGCCGATCCGAAATGATGCAGCAGGTTGGCATGAGTTCGCCCGATCCGACCCGCCACCGCCTTCAACGTCACCGCCTGCGGCCCGGCTTCGATCAAAAGCACGCGCGCGGCGTCGAGTGCGATCAGGCGGCTTTCGTCGGGGCTGAGGCGGGTGCGTCTGACGGACATGGCTGTTTCCCACTGTGGCGCGGAGTGTCAAACCTTTGGCGCAAGGACGTATCCGCCGCAAGCGACGGCTTGACGATCATGGCGGCGGTGGTCGATCATCCCCGCCCATGACGCCGCCCACATTGCATACCGACCGACTGACGCTGCGCCCGCATTGCGCCGTCGATCTCTCCGCCTGTCATGCCCTCTGGGGCGATACGGCGGTCGTCCGCTTCGTGGGTGGCGCAGCGCAGGACCGGCAGGCGGTCTGGTTCAGGCTGCTCCGCTATGCAGGCATGTGGTCGCTGCTCGGCTATGGCATGTGGGTGGTGCAGGATCGGGCGACCGGAGAATTTTTGGGCGAGGCCGGTTTGCTGAGCGCCGAACGCGGCATCACGGCGCTCGACGGCGTGCCGGAAGCGGGCTGGGTGTTTTGTCCGGCGGCATGGGGGCGGGGCATCGCCACGGAAGCTATGCAAGCCGTCCTCGATTGGGCGGACCGCGCGCTTGAAGCCAAAACCATCCGTTGCATCATCGAACCCGACAATGCCGCATCGATGAAAGTCGCCGCCAAGCTCGGCTTCCTGCCTTACGGGCGGGAGGAGCTTGGCGGCAGGCCGATCCATCTGTTTGATCGCCCGGCGCTTCGCCCGACGACCGACATCGTTTAAGCGGCGAGCGCGGGCGCGGCGTCGGCGTAAAGGTCCATCGCCGGGTCATTATCCATCACCGCGCCTTCGCCTTCCTCGAACAGCACGCAATCGACCATCGCGTCACGGCCCAAGCTGTAGCGACGCTCGACCGCGCCGGTCGCGCGAAAGCCGAGTTTGCGCAGCACGTTGCCCGATGCGGGATTGTCGGCGAAGTGGCAGGCATGAATGTCGCGCCAGCCATTCGCCCGCGCCATGCTCAACACGGCTTTTGCGGCCTCCGTCGCAAAGCCCAGGCCCCAATAAGGGCGCGCGATCCAGTAGCCGATCTCGGGCCGTTCCGTCTCGTCCAGATGCACGCCGCATCCGCCGACCAGACGCGGCGCGCCCTTGGTGCGGGTAAAAGCGAGCAGGCGGGGCAGGCGCGCATCGTGCGGCAGCGACAGGAATTCCCGCGCGTCATCGATCGTATAGGGGTTGGGCGCGCGCGACAGGTTGCGCAGGATCGCCGGGTCGTTGATGGCCTGGGCCAACTGGGCGGCATCTTCCATCCAGCCGGGCCGCAGCAGCAGCCGGGGGGTGCGGGCGAACACGCTGGTCTCTCCTCTTCGTCTGCCCGGCCGCTTATCCCGGCCCAATTGCAGGGATGCGACAAAGCGTGTCAGTGAGGGAGACAAAAAAAGAGACGGATCACCGCTGGCGACCCGTCTCCCTCATGAACCGTTGCAGGCTCGGCAGGGTCGCCACGGGGGCGACCACGAACTGCCGGTCGCCAGGGCTTATTCGGCGGCCATCGCCACCTGATCCACGCTTACATATTTGCGGCCGAGCTTGCCGTCGTGGAACGCCACGCGGCCGTCGACGAGCGCGAACAGCGTGTGATCCTTGCCCATGCCGACGTTGCGGCCGGGATAGACCTTCGTGCCGCGCTGGCGGATGATGATGTTGCCGCCGACCACTTCCTGGCCGCCGAACTTCTTGACGCCGAGGCGCCGGCCCGCCGAGTCGCGACCGTTGCGGGACGAGCCGCCTGCCTTCTTATGTGCCATTGCCTAAGCTCCTTCAGGCTTCCGCGCGCTCGCCGCCGATGGCGGTGATGCGCAGGATCGTGTGCTGCTGCCGGTGGCCGTTGCGGCGGCGATAATTGTGGCGACGGCGCTTCTTGAACACGATCACCTTCTCGCCCTTGGCCTGGGCGATGATCTCGGCCGAAACGGTGAGGCCGGCCACGTCCTGCGCCGCGCCGTCCTTGCCGGCGAACAGCACATCGCTCAGCGACACGGTCGCACCTGCCTCGCCGGCGATCTTCTCGACGACGATCTTGTCTCC